>CAYLJT010000009.1:0-25633 GCA_964383995.1 uncultured Polyangiaceae bacterium | reverse complement strand
TTCCCCTCGCCTGCAGCAGCTCCAGCTCGGGCGGCGGCGGTGACGGCGGCGCCGGGGGGAGCAGCAACGACGCGACGGCCAGCGTGACGACCTCGGACGCCACGTCCGACGTGAGCACCTCGGTCGTCTCCACCTATGCGACGGGCGTCACCACAACCAGCTCCGCCTCCACCACCTCCACGGGCGGCGGATGCGACGACAGCGGCGACTGTGGCGACAGCACCAGTGGCTGCATCGGGTGCGCTCTCGGCAGCGATTGCTCGGCTGCCTACGACGCCTGCGCTGCGGATCAAGACTGCATCGACTTCTCCGCATGCGCCGGTGGGTGCGCCGACCAGGCTTGTTACGATCAATGCGTGACCGATCATCCGACCGGCGCCGATATCTACAACACCCTGCTCGTGTGCATCCTCTGCGACACCTGTTACAACGACTGCGACGGTGCCTCGGCCGGTTGCCCTTGATGGAGTGAAGCCTTGAGCCGACCTTCCCTGACTCGATGGGAAGGTTTCGATCAGGCGCAGCAAGACAGGTTTGGCCTTGAACGCTGTGCAATCACGCGAGAGGCCAGCATCCTCCGCCACCTCACGTTGAAGGTACTTCCGGGCTTCGATCGTCGGCGACGCTCGACGATCACGAGGAAGGTTACCGGGACCATTGACAATCAGCGGGGCAAAAGGCACCATAGGCCATGGCCTCGCCGCGACTCGTTGCTTGTTCTTCGTGCGGCTGTCACGCGCTCGCTTCAGAGGCCCGCTGCCCCCACTGCGATGCGCCGCTCCGCAGGCCCGACGGCACGTTTGCGGCCACGAAGGTCGCCGTTTTCTTGGGCATCGCGGCGGTCGCTGCCCCCCTTGCCTGCAGTGGAACGGTCACCAGTCCGAGCGGTACGAGCGGAGGTGGTGACGGCGGTGGGAGCGGAACGGGCGGAGGCACCACCAACAACACGACAGCCAGCGTGACCACCTCCACGACAACCACGGTCACGACGTCGACCATCTCGGCCTACGCAACGGGCGTGACGACGACGAGCTCGTCGAGCGGCAGGTGCGATAACAGCGGCGACTGCGGTGATTCCACCACCGGCTGCATCGCCTGCGCGATCTCCTACAAGTGCTCCGACGCGTACGACGCTTGCGCTTTGGACCAGGGGTGCGTCGACTTCGCGAACTGCGCGGGCGCCTGCGCCGATCAAACCTGTTACGATCAATGCGTGACCGACAACCCCGAAGGCGCCGACCTGTACAACGCGCTGCTCTCGTGCATCTTCTGCGACGAGTGCTTCAACGACTGCGACGGCGCATTGAACGGTTGCCCCTAAGATGAAGCCCATCCCCGAGCCCGTCCGCCTCGTTCACCCGGAGGACTCCCAGCCACGGCCGGTGTTGGCGGTCTGGGAGCTAACGCTCAAGTGCGACCAACCTTGCCAACACTGCGGCTCGCGCGCCGGCGGCGTGCGCCCCAGCGAGCTGACTACCCAGGAAGCTTTCCAGGTCATTGATAGCCTGGTGCGGTTGAAGTGCAAAGAGCTGTCTTTGGTGGGCGGCGAAGCTTACCTTCGCACCGACCTCCACGAGATCGTCGAGTACACCGCGCGCACGGGGATCCGCGTCACGATGCAGACGGGAGGACGCGCCTTTACGCCGGAACGAGCCCGTTCTCTGCGCGCTGCGGGGCTCGACGGGCTCGGCGTTTCCATCGACGGTCCGGCGCTCGTGCACGACAAGCTGCGTGGCAACCTGGGTAGCCACGCCGCGGCGATGCAGGCCCTGCGCAACGCCCGTGCGGCGGGCCTCGTCATCTCGGCCAACACCCAGGTCAACCGCCTGAATTGGGACAAGCTCCTGCCCTTCTCGCGCGAGCTACGCAAGATGGGCATCGAGACATGGCAGGTGCAGCTCACGGGGCCGATGGGGCGCGCGGCCGATCACCCCGAGTGGATCATCGAGCCCTATCGCATCGTCGACGTCATCGAGACGCTCGCGGTCATCCAACGCGAGGCCTACGCCGAGCATCGGGGCACGGGCGTGCCGTTCCGCGTCTTGCCCAACAACAACATTGGCTACTTCGGCCCCCACGAACAACTGCTGCGCTCGCGACCGGGCGGCGAAGAGTCCTATTGGCAAGGTTGCCAGGCAGGCGTGTTCCTGCTCGGCATCGAGTCCGACGGCACGCTCAAGGCCTGTCCCACCTTACCCACGGAGCCTTACGCGGCGGGCAACGTGCGCGAAATGAGCCTGGAAGATCTGTGGGAGCGCGCCGACCGCATGCGCTTTGCGCGCGACCGCGACATCGAAGAGCTGTGGGGCTTTTGCAAAACATGTTATTACGCTCCGGTCTGCAAAGCCGGCTGTTCGTGGACGGCGCACACCACCCTGGGGCGGCGGGGCAACTACCCGTTTTGCTACCACCGCGTCACACAGCTTCGGAAAAAGGGTATCCGCGAGCGCCTCGTCCCCAAAGAAAAGGCGCCTGGCAAGCCTTACGACCACGGCATCTTCGAGCTCGTCGAAGAGCCCTGGCCCGCGGACGACGAGGTGAAGGTCCAGTGACGCTCCGGCCCGCACCGACTTTGCTGCAAGCTTGTCGCCGAATGGTCACACAAATCGACTAGGAGGCCCCCATGGATGTCCCCCAAAAGCTTGGCGCCTACGAGTTGATCAGGCCCATTGCCTCCGGGGGTATGGCCACGGTCCACCTGGCGCGGCGCACAGGGCCCTTCGGGTTTCAGCGGCTCGTCGCCATCAAGCTCTTGCACCCCGACCTCTCGTCGAACGAAGAGGTGGTGTCGATGTTCCTCGACGAAGCGCGGATCGCCGCGGCGATTCACCACCCGAACGTGGTCGGCGTCGTCGAGATCGACGCCTGTGAACAAGGCTATTTCCTGGTCATGGAGCTCGTCGATGGCCTCAGCCTTCATGCCCTGCGCACGGCCCTCCGCCGCGAAGGTCGCACACTGCCGCCGGGGGTGGCGCTGCGCATCGTGCGCGACGCGTTGCGTGGACTGCACGCCGCGCACGTGCTTTTGACCGCCGATGGCAAGCCGGCCAGGCTCGTACACCGCGACGCGACACCGCAAAACGTGCTGGTGGGGGTCGATGGCATCTCGCGGATCACCGACTTTGGGGTAGCCACGGCGCGGGCTCGGCTCGCGTCGACACGCGCGGGGACCTTGAAGGGCAAGCTCGCGTACATGGCGCCGGAGCAAGTGGAAGAGCGCCCCCTCGACAAGCGTGTGGATGTCTTTGCGATGGGCGCCGTCCTGTGGGAGCTATGGGCTGGCAGGCGGCTCTTCCATGCCAGTTCCGACGCGGAGACGTTGCGGCGTGTGGTGAGCCTGGAGCCACCTCGCCTCGCGGACGAAGGCGTGCACCCGGCCCTCGACGAGGTGGTGCGGCGGGCGCTCGCACGGCGGCGTTCCGATCGCTTCGACAGCGCGGAGCAGTTCGCCGACGCCCTGGAGCGCGCGGCGCAAACTGCTAGTTTGGCCCTGGCCTCCACCGCGGAGGTCGGCGAGCTGGTCAAGGCCGCTCGCGCGCGCTCCGACGGCGCGCCTTCCCGTCCCATCTCAGGCTTGACACCACCGAGCGTAACACGCCCCGATTCGCCGCAGAGCATGCCGGCCACGCCGCCCGCGTCCGTCTCGCACTCCCAGTCGATAGGCTCCCTCGGTCCTTTGACGTCTCCTCCGTCAGCGCAGCTCTCGGCCCGGGAGAGCACCGCGAAGAGCCGAGGGCTGGGTTGGGTAGCCGTTGGACTTCTCGCGCTCGGCGCGCTGGTCGCGACGGGCAACGCGCTCCGGACCAACTCCGTCATGCCGATGGTAGACGCCGCTCCGCCCGGCCAAGCGGCGTCCCCGGAGCGAGAGGCGCGCGTCGCGGAAACTGCCCATCTTCCCCCGAGCGCCGAGCCCTCCACACACGCTCCCGTGCTCATCGAGGGCTCGAACGCGCCTATGCCTGCTTCACCTTCGGCGAAAGCGACGGCGCAGCAGGCACCTTCCGTCGCGACCTCGTCGACCCCCGCGCGGCGGCCCGCCCCCCCGGCGGCGCCGACGTCTCCCCGCACCGAGGCGATCGATCTCTCGAACCCGTATCGCTGAAGAAGGCCTACAACGCCGAGTCGGCCGGACAGGCGATCTCCACGCACTCCAATGTCTCGGACACGCTGCACATCGCGCAGCGGGTCTCGGCCTTCGCCTCCCAAGACATCGCGAGCCCGAAGACACCGCTGATGCGGTCGCGCAAGGCCACGCCGTCGAAGTCCGTCTCCGCGCCGGCCACGATGAGCCACGGCTCTCCGACGGTCGCGGGGTTGTCGAGCTCCACGCTGGCCACCCATTGATCGCCGGGGCTCATCTCCGGCACGTTGGCGTTTTCCGGATCCCCAGGGCCCCGTCCAAAGTAGTTGCTCAGGGCAAGGACGGCGGCGTCCGAGACGGCCGAGCCTCCGTACAGGCGGATCGTGAGCGGCTCGACCTCGGTGCTGCGCACTTCAATGGTGGCGCTGGGCGTCTCGACGGACGAGGCCGTGGGTAGATTTTCGGCGCTGGAGCAACCCCCGGCGAAGAGGGCGATGGCGATGGCAAGGGTCTTCTTCATGGTCAATTCTCCTTCAATCGAAAAGCGTTGTCGGCCTGGCATCAATTGGCTGGCTTGGGGCATTCTTGGCAGGTGCAGTCCCAGCAGGAGACGTAGCCGCAATATTCGCAGTAGAGACACCGGGTACACACCTTGATCTCCTCAGCTGCCTCACCAACGGGCTCGGCTCCTTCCGATGACGCGACCGAAGCGCCCGCAGCCGAGGCTCCGGTAAACACGTTAACGAGCCGCTCGATGACCGACGGGTCGCGCGGAGTGATCCAGCGACGGAGGAGCATTCCGTTGGCGTCTCGGACAACCACGGAGTAGGACTGATCTTTGTCCGCTGAGGCCTGCGCCTCGGAGTCGCTCACCACGCCACCGAGCCGCTTCAGCAGACCCGACATGACGTCCGCGTCGCCGACCTCCGCGAGCACGTGGCTCTTCAGTTCCTTGCCCTCTAGGATGGTCAGGTCGACCTCCGCATTTTGGGGCTTCACCGACGCCGCCTTTGGGCAGGCGATGTCGGTGTATCCGACGGAGCCGTCCGGCTTAGGCGTGCCGCACTTCATCCAGTAGCCCGCGTGCGCGACGCCGGCCGCCAAGATGCTCGCGAGTGCCAAGGTCGTTGAGATCCAGTACTTCATTTTCATGGGTAGTCCTCCGTCTGTCGTTGACGTCCGACTACCCCTCACAGCAACCCACGGACCAGCCCGATTTTCCACGAAATCCAGCACTCCCGCCGCCGAAGTGTCGAATTTGCCAACAGCAGTGTCGAGCAATCCCACAGCGACGGAGGCCTGTGTAGACTAGGTCCTGCCGGTGTCCCGACTAGCTACGGCAGAAGTCGAAGCTGCCAAAGGTGATAGGCCAAGCCTCCCTCCGCTCCAAGCGAGGTAGCCAACATCCTCTCTCGGTGAGGTCAGCCCGTCGGTCACGGGCTCGCCACCTGCCGCAACTTCGTGTAGAGAGACCGGCATGACCTCCTCTTGTTCACGGCTCGGGCTCTGCGTTGTTCTCCTTGGCTCGCTGAATGGGTGCTTCATTTCGGCGCAGGAGCCGCCTCCCGCAAGCGCGTCGCCACCCCCAACCTGCCCTCCAGTGTCGTCTGCAACACCTTCACCCGGCGCGGCGGGCGGCTCAGCGTCCACCGCGCTTCCCCACCAGGAAGACTTCTCGGGCCCGCTTTCGCCCGCGTGGACCTGGGTGCGCGAGGACGCAGCGACGCACAGCCTGAGCGAAGCTCCTGGCGCGATGCGTATTACAGCGCAGGAAGGGACACTGCTCGGACCCTCCTCCAATAATGTCAAGAACCTCCTGCTCTACCCACTGCCCACCGACACGGCGGACTTCGTGGTGACGACGCAGATGTCGTTCGCGCCTCCCGACGACTCCGCCCAGGCGGGCCTCCTGATTTACTGGAGCGACGACGAGTACTTCTCCGTCACACGGACGCGGCAGAGCTTGTATCTGAGCTACGAAAACGGTAGCGGCGGAGAGCTCGGCAACACGCCAAGCCCCTCTGGCTCCACTGTGTATCTGCGCTTCACGCGGGCTGGCAAGAAGGCACGCGCCGACTGGTCCCTCGACGGCGCCAGTTGGGCCAAAATCGGCGAAGAGACGGTGCTCGGCCAGCCCTTCACCACGCCACGCGTCGGCGTCTTTGCGAGCGGTAGTTCGGGCAGCACGACGACGCTCGTCGCTGACTTCAACTTCCTGCGCGTCGAAGCTACGACCCCCTGACAGGGCCGCACCTTCCACAGGCGGCGGCGCCGTCGAAGCCCGGTCTTTCCACCGCCTACCTTGCCACGATCCGCTCGCGCCCTTTCTTGCGCGAGCCGACTCCGCGCTCGCTAGCTGCCCCGGATCAGCGCTTCAGACCAAGGCTCTTTCGGACCCGCCGCTCCACGAGGCGCGCCGCGCCGCCGAGCAATTGCTCGACGCCGAGGGGCACGCAGACGCCGAGCAGCTCTCCTCGCACATAACCCGGGTTGAGCTCTTCGTAGAAGCGGATATGCTCGTTGCTGCGGCGTCGCTCGAAGGGCACGACGGCGATGCGGCCGGCGGTGACGACCCGCCCCGGTTCGTCGATGAGGACCGGCAGCGCTCTCTTCTTTGCTAGCGTGGAGATCAGCCTCGCTTCGAAGCAGTCGCCCCCGGGGCGGTGCAGGGATGGGAAGGTTTCGGGACACAGACTGGCCAGCATGCCGTAGCCGCTGGGCGTAACGAGATAGCTTACCATGAAGTACTGCCGACTCGGGTGGCCGACCTTGTGGCGGAGCATGGCGTGGATGGCGTCGATCATGGTACGGTTTCCGCCTGTATGCCCAGGGAGGAAGCCCGCAGCGGAACCGACCACCCAGGCCACGCGACCGTCGACCTCGAGCCTTTGGATCGTGATCATGCTGTAGCCGACGGTCTTCCCCGCTTCTTCGTAGAAGACGACGACCTTGTCGCCGGCGGAGAGGTTCCGCATCCCGGCTTCGAAGCGCGCGCGCGTCTCTTCGTTGGGGGAGCGGAAGATCTGTGCGTCGAGATCGATCACGCGATCGAGGACGGCGTCCGCTTCTCTGCGTGTCAGGTTGTTGAGCTCCACGAGGCGGTTCATGTCAGAGCGCTCCAGAACCGCCGCCCGAGGAGACGCGCCGCCCCGCCGAGCAGGTGTCCCATGCCGAGCGGCACACAAACGCCGAGCATCTCCCCCTCGGCGTGGCGTGGATTGAGCTGCTCGAAGAAGCGCACGTGCGCGCTCTCGCGTCGCGGCTCGAACGGCGCGCGGGGCACGCGGCCCGAGCTGATGAGCCGCCCTCGATCGTTGGCAAGGATGGGAAGGCCGAGCCGCTGCGCCTCGGCCGCGATGAGCTCCGCTTCGAAGCCATGGGTAGGAGGGCGGTGCAGCGATGGGAAGGTCGCGGGGCTCAGGTCGGCGAGCAGGTCGTAGCTCCCGGGGCTCGCGAGGAAGCTCACGAGGAAGTAGGCGCGGCCCGGGTGACCCAAGTTGTGGCGGACCATCGCCTGGATGGCGTCCGTCATGGCCCGGCCCGAGCTCGCATGACCGGGTAGGAAACCAGCCGCAGAGCCGACCACCCACACGACGCGATCGTGGCTCTCCAGGCGCTCAATCTCGATCAGGTTGTAGCCAATCGGCGCTCCCGCGTCTTCGTACAGGACGAGCATCTTCCCTGCCTGGGAGACGTCGCGCATGCGGAGCTGAAAACGCTCGCGCTCCTCCTCGCTCGGGTAGCGGAAGATGCGTGAGTCCAGCGCGATCAACCGATCGAGCAGCGCGCTCGCGTCGCGCTCGGACAGGTTCGATAGCTCGACGAGCTCGTTCACAGCGCCTCGGCCGAGAGCTGCACGGCGGCGCTCGCTTGGGCAGGCGGCTCCGCTCGCGGAGAGCTGGTATGGGCCTCTCTGCGGAGCCAAGGGTAGTCGAGGGATGACACGAAGAGCTTCCTCCGGGGCCAGGCGAGCGCGTCGAGCACGAACCGCCCTCCGGGCGTTCCAGCGACTTTGGCAGCCACGGGTGAGCGCTGCAAGCGATATTTCACGTCTTCGAGCGCCCCCAGGATCGAGTCGAAGCGGGTCACCTTGGCCAGGACCTGGAATCCGAGCAGCGGCATGGTGTTCCAGCGGATCAGCCGGTGATGGTCGAGCATCTCTTTGGCATGCTCGCGCGTCGCGGGGTCGTTCAAGGCGAGCATGGAGCTGCTGAAGGGCGCCACGATCGACAGGTAGAAGGCATAGGGATCCTCGCGGAGGAGGCGCCAGCGGTCCGGAAACTCGCCCGTGATGCGACCGATGCCATAGGTGTAAATGAAGATGTCGACGAGGGTGGAGATGCGCCGCGAGGTGTCCTTGAAAAAACCTTCCCAAAACGCCTTCTCGCGCTGGGTCTTGCGCCGACGCGAAGCCTCTTCCGGCAGGGGCAGCTCGCCCGCCAGCACGCGGGCTACCCATCGACTCTGCACCTCGGCGATGAGCGGGATGGACCCGAAGATCGGGCGTACAAAGCCGACGAACGCGACGGACGGGTCGTCGTTGACGAACACGTATTTGTAGTGGTCCGTCAGGGGTGTGTCGCCGATCGTCTCGGGTAGGAACGAGAACTCCGACGTGTAGCCCGTGCAGAGGACGATGTGGTCGACCTCCTCGCTGGTCCCGTCAGCGAAGTGTACCGTCTTCCCATGGAGGCGCGCGATCGACGCCTTGGGCACGAGGCGCACGTAGTCGATGAGATCGACCACATTGGCGCTCTTGTTGATGAAAGCGTGCATGTTCTCCGCGTGGTTTCTCCACTCGGGCACGCCGTGTCCTTGGTAGGCGAGGAGCGAGCCGCCGGTGGTCCAACGGCACCCCCAACGCATGCCATCCTTGCCTTTGTAAGCCGGGCTGACGAGGCCCTGGAGCAGGCTCGACTGCTTGTCGAAGGCCTCGGGCGCGAGGGGTCGACCGGTGACCAGATGGCGCTTGAACCAATAACCGTACTTCCGGAAAAAGTGTTGTCCGCGCGGAATGCTCCACACCACCTTGGCGACGGCCTCCCGGCGCAGCATCGCCTCCACCAGATCGCTCGCGCTCTCCCCACCACCTACCACCAGCACGCGCTTGCCCGCAAACTCCGGTGGCACGCGCTTGACCTCCCCGATGTGACGCACCGTGGGCCCTCCCGGCGCGCGCAGTCCGGGGATATCGTCCTCGATCGCGGTGTTCGGCTTTTGGTGGGTCCCGGTGCAGACCACGATGTTCTTTCCTTCAAAGACCCCCCGCTGCGTGGTCACCTTCCAGCGCTCGGCCACCTTCTCGCACGCGATCACGCGGTGGCCCGCGCGGATGTGGGGGGCGAGCCCGAATTGCTCGACGTAGCGCTCCAGGTACGCGAGGACCTCCTCGTGGTGCAGGAACTCCTTGTCGCGCGGCATGGGAAGATCGACCATCTCCGTAAAGCAGGTGGACGAGGTCATCTCCGTCGTGTGCATGACCGTGAGGATCGACGGGTCGTCGGAGAAGCGCCACACCCCTCCAACCGCCTCGCGCGCCTCCAGGGCGACGGCACGGAGCCCCTTCGCGAGGGCATGTTTAAGCATCAGTAAGCCTGACCAACCACCCCCCAGGATGATCACGTCGAAGTCGTCAGTGGACGAGCGAACCATAGGTAGAGCTTCCTCTCGTGCGGTCAACGAGCACGGCCCGGATTGTGCGGGGCGCGGGGCAGCGGTGCGAGCACAAAACATTCCAGCTCGAGGGATCGATGAACGAACAACTGCACCCCGGTAGCGACGTGCCCCAGCAGCCCAAGGTGCTTGGCGGCGAGCGGCAGAGCGCCCCTCGATGGGGCATCAAGCGCTGGATCGCGGGCTTGCTACTGCGCCTTGGTGGCTGGACGGCGGTGGGCGCGCCGCCCGCGCTCCCGAAATATGTAGTCGTGGCCGCACCGCACACGTGGTGGTGGGACACGGTCTGGATGCTCGCCTTCGCGTGGTGGTGGGGTTTGCGCCTGCGCTGGCTGCTGAAAAAGAGCCTCATGAAAGGGCCGCTCGACTGGTTTTTCCGCCGCCTCGGCGCCTTGCCAGCGGATCGCACGACGCCCCGTGGGATGGTCGACGCGCTCGCGGCCGAGGTCCGGAGCCACGACGAGATCGTCATTTCGATCGCGCCTGAAGGCACGCGGGCGCGGGGGACATGGTGGCGTTCAGGCTTTTATCACCTCGCACGGGAAGCCGAAATACCCATCTGCCTTGCGTACCTCGACTACGCCTCACGCCGCGGCGGCTTTGGCGTGTGCTTTGTCCCGTGCGGAGACGTACGCACCGACATGGAGGTCCTCCGCGACTTTTATGGCACCATCCGCGGGCGCCGCCCCGAGCGCTTCACGCCACCCCGCCTGCGCGAGGAAGACCATGAAGGGCGCGGTGGCTGAACACCATGGAGGCTCCAGCCTACAACCGATGGAGGCTCCAGCCTCCAGGTGCGGAGGCGCGAGCCCCCATCGCGCCGCGAGGTCGGATTGGGTATAAGCGATCCGATGGTAAGCCCGCCTGCCGCTGACGACGCCCGCGAGCAGCTCTCAGCGTTCCCGCTGTTCGCAGAGCTGCCTCGGGAGACGCTCGACGCGCTGGCGGTACAACTTCGCCCCGTCGAGCTGCGCTGCGGCGACGCGCTGGTGCGGCAAGGTGAGCCTGGACAAAGCCTCTTCCTGGTCGTCGATGGGCGCCTGGAGGTGCTCGTCGAGCGGCCTAACGGCGTGTCGCGGATTGGCGTCATCGGGCGCGGTGAGACCGTCGGTGAGATGGCGGTGATCACGGGCGAGCCGCGCAGCGCTTCGGTCATCGCGATCCGGCGCTCGAGCCTGCTGGAGCTGCCCGGCGACGAGCTCTTGCGCGTGCTCTCCACACGCCCCACCCAGATGTTCGAGCTCACGCGCCAGATCGTCCGGCGAGCACAAGCGCATCGGGTCTCCAGCCCTGTGCGCCGTATTGCACTCCTCCCCCTCGACGCGAAGGTAGACATTGGCTGGCTCGCAAAGACGCTTGTGGAGTCGCTCTCCGGCTTCGGCAAGGCGGTACGCCTCGGGCGCGCGATGGCCATGGCGCAGCTCGATCCCCAAAGCGATCTGGCTACCGTCCCGCGGCTCTCGGAGCGCTTCTTGACGTGGCTGACGAAGACGGAGCGCTCGCACGAATATGTCGTCTATGAAGCGATGTTCGGCCTCGGCGAGTGGACCCACCGCTGCCTCGCGCAGGCCGATCTGGTATTGCTCGTGGGAGACGCCCACGCCTCCCCCGCGCTTAGCCTCCTGGAGGAGACCAAGCTCGGCGCCGAGAGCCCGGCCACCCTGGCGCCGCGTCACCTCGTGCTGCTCCATCCGGAAGGAAGCCGCCGCCCTTCGGGGACGGCCGCGTGGCTCGACGCGCGTGACGTGGCGCTGCACCACCACGTGGAGCGCGGCAAGACCGAAGACGTGGCGCGGCTCGCGCGCATCGTGGCAGGCCGCGCGGTTCAGCTCGTGCTGAGCGGCGGCGGCGTGCGCGGTTTCGCGCACATCGGTGTGCTACGCGCGTTCGAGGAGGTCGGCCTGCCCGTCGATCTCGTCGGTGGCGCCAGCGTCGGCGCGTTGATCGGAGGCCTTTGCGCCATGGAGTGGCAGCCCGCGCGCATGCACGAGGTCGTTCGGCGCATCGTCACAGGCAAGCCTTCGGTGGAAGATCTTACCTTCCCATTCGTATCGATCTTCGCGGGGCGACGCGGCTCGCGCGCGGTGCGCGAGATGTGCGACGGCTGGAACATCGAGGATCTCCCCCGTGGATACTTCGCCATGTCGGCGGATCTTTGCCGCGCCGAGGAGTTCGTCCACCGTCGCGGCCCGCTCTGGATAGCGCTCCGCGCCAGCGGGTCCATCCCCGGCGTCTTCCCACCGTTGCTCGTGGGCGACCGTTGCCTCATCGACGGCGGTGTGCTCAACAACTTTCCCATCGACGTGATGACCCGGCTCGCGGCGGGCCGGATCGTCGCCGTCGACGTGAGCCGCGAGATCGCCCTCGATCCATCGACGGCGCGCCTGTTGGGCGGGGAAGACGGGGGTATCAGCGGCTTTCGCCTCCTGCTCCGGCGCCTGAACCCCTTCCGCCGCGCGGAGCCGCCGCTCTTGAACCTAGGCACTGTGCTCGCGCGCACGACGGAGATGGCTACCGTGCGCATCGCTAGGAGCATCCAGGAGCAGACCCCCGTCACCCTGCGGATAGAGCCCCCCGTCGACGGCTATCGGATGCTCGATTTCAAGTCGATCGACGCGATCGTTGAGGCCGGCTACGCGCACGCCTTACCGCAGGTAGAAGCATGGAAGCAGCTCCTGCTCGGGTAGCCGCGCGCGCTTGTCTAGCTTGGATCCGTGGGAAGATGCGCTAGCTGCCAGACGGACTGCGGCACCTTCCAGGGGTATTGCGGAGATGGATTCGGCTACTCCTTGCTGCCACCCTACCACGAACCGCTCGCCCCCGAGCCCGAGGAGCTCCCGCCCGACGAGCCCGAATCGTACGAGCTGCCACCGCTGCAGCTCGAATCGGAGGGTGTTACGCGGGGGATCGAGCGTGAATAGCTGTTGTGGTAGCCGCAATGGACGCAATCTTCGTCCACGCGGGCGAGGCCTTCGCTGTGCTCGGTGGCGTGCTGCACGGTGGTCGTTACCTTCGTCGTGGTCTTGGCCTGACAGCGTGCACACTTGGCGTACCTGGTGAATATCGCGCCGTAGCGTAGCTTCTCGGTGGCCCCGCACGTACACCACCAAACGTCGTAGTCGACGCTCCCTACCTTCTCTTCCACTTGCTCGCCGGAGGTCAGGTGCGCGTCGTCTTCCACCTCGCCCAACCTTGCCATGGCAGCCCCGCATCGGGAGCATTTGCGCGGGCGGCGTCGCATGGCTACGCGTCCGAACACCAGGAGCCCGCACAGGAGACCGCCGCCGCCAAAGAGGGTAAGGCCCAGGTTGTCGTCGAGCCAGCCCCCCTCGTTTGCCATGCCCGCGCTGGACTGGAGCGTCACGCCCAAGATGCGCGCGGCGCAGCCTTCCGCCCCGGCTACCATCGCGCCGTTCGGATCGTTGTCCTTGAAGTGGGGGAGCATGGCGCCTTGCATGATGGACTCGCTCTCCTTGACCTGGGCGCTGGAGCTGACCCCGTTGCCAAGCACGATCTCCGACTTTCTATCGCTCAGCGCGGCGAACACCAACACGCCATCGTTCTTCTGGGCGGAGCCGATCTTCCATGCGTTGAACAGGCGCGTCGCGTAGGTGCGCGGCACCTCACCGTCGACGCTGTCGGTCACGACCACCATCACCTCCCCGCGCCCCGAGGAGCGCACGGTGCTGGCGATCTCCTCCAAGCGGTCGCGCGCCGCGGCGCTGAGGGTGCCCGTCGTATCCAAGACCCAGCCGCGGGGGCGAGGGTCGGAGAGGCTTTGCGAGGGGCGCGCCCAAGACGTCGAGGCCAGGCCCAACATCGCGATCGTGACCAGCAAGGACAGGACGGCGCGCAGGACGTGACGCGTTTCGCGCGCTTGCATGGCTTCCATGGGGCACAATCCAGCACCGTCCGCGGGCACGTGTCAACGTCGGCGAGAGGCGGACAGCGCGGCGAGGATGGATCGCGAGCCGCGGCGCGTGATTCGCGAGATGGAGGACCGGTCTTACGGGCCTTCTTCCAGCTTGACGACGCCCATCTTGACGTCGTCGCCAAGGGACGAGCTGCCGTGGTGATCGCCGTCCACGACGCCGTAAAAAATGCTGAGCTTGCCCGTGCCCGCCGAAGGGGCCGTCCAGGAGAAGGTCCACGAGGTGGTGTTCGCTCTTGGGATAAAGAACACGCCGTGGCAATCGCCGTACAGGTAGGTGGTGCCCGAGGCTGGATCTTGCGCAGGGTAAGACGCGGGGCACGATGCGCTCGACACCGGGGGGTTGGTGTCCGAGACAAGCACGCCCTGGGCCTTGCCACCCTGATCCTCGATGGTCACCGCCATGCCGTTCAGGTTGTCGTTGCCCTGGTTGAGCCCGAGGTGCTCACCTACCATGTTCACCGTGATCGAGTAGACCTGACCCGGCTTGTAGGCGTCGAGGTTTTGGACCTTGTTCCACGCGGGGGTGGGCACCACCGTGACGTCGATGAGACCCGCCGACTTGATGTGGCAGCTCCCGCAGGTGGTGTAGAAGTCGAGGGCGCCGCCGGTGCCGTAGATGCCACCGGCGCCGGCGCGACCTCCGGTGGACTGGGTACCGTCCGCCGCGCCATGCCACGACTTGCCAAAGGGGAAGGCCATGGCGCCCGCGCTGACCAGCACGAACGACACGGCCAAAGAGAGGAGCACGGGATTTTTCATGGTCATCTCCTCAATTGTCCGAGGTGCAGGTTTGGCCGAGGGTCGCGCCGCCGAGCCAGCTCACGAGCGTGGTGTAGTCCGGATCGTCCGTGTGGAAGAGGTGCACGCCCGCGTGCGCTTTGCCGCCAAACACCGGTTGGGCGACGAGATCCGACGAGCTTTCCATGCCCGCAGGCAGGGGCGCTCCCGCGGCGTCCAGGGCAAACCCGCGCGCCGCGTCGAAGTTGCGCTGCCACTCGCTGTCGCTATGCGGCAAGGTCCAACACGCGCACTCGATGGACCCGATGCAGGTCTCGCTCTGAAGGGGCGTACCCTGCTTGAGGCACCCCGGCTCGATCCAAGTCTCCCCCGTGATGCGCAGCCGCCCGCGAGCGTAGATGCGGAGGGCGCGGCCTTCTTCGGTGCCATGGCAAGCGAGCTGGGCGCAGCCGCGATCGAAGATAGGCTCGACCTTGCACTTGTAGTAGTCGAAATCGAGCGCGGGCAAGGTCGCTGTCTCGGTCGGTTTGTTGACCGTCGTTCCGCAGGCTTGCGTGTCGACGCAGATGCGGGTGGCCTGGTCGCTGGTACCGTCGGTCTCCCAGGGCGAGCACAGCCACGCCTCGACGCAGCCCCCTCCACCTTGGCCGTTGCCTCCCTGCCCTCCACCTCCCATGCCGGTGCCGGTGGTGCCCGACGTGCCGGAGGCGTCTGACGTCGTGCCGGTTTGCGAGCCCGACGCGGAGCCGCTGCCCGACTCGTCCGAGCTACACCCCCCAAGTCCGACGCCGACGCAAAGCCCAACGACCAACGAGGCCTCGACGATGTGTCTCATGGTGTCTCCTCGGGCATGGTGACACGCCTTCGCGCGCAAACGCAAGGGCGACGGGCGCTGACGCGGCGCACCTCGAAGAGCCGGTCCCGGTCTTTTCAGAGGGCCTCTTGCGGAGGAACCTCTTCCGCCGGAACCAGGTCTGTGATAGGCGGGGAGCGATATCCGCTAGGAGCCGACCCACCATGTTGACCTTCCCCCTCAGCCGATCGCAGCACCGTGTTCCCACCCATGCGCTCCTTGGCCTGAGCGCCCTCGCTCTGATCGCCGGTCTGTCTGGCTGCGGGGCGGACGCCGACGTCACGGAAGGCGTCGGTCAGGTCGAGGAGGCGTTCCTCACGAGCCCGGCCTGGTCGGCGACCGCGAGCCTCGCGCACCCGCGGGCCCGCTTCACGTTGACCCTCCTGAACGACGGCACCGTCCTCGCTCCGGCGGGCTACGGCCTCGGGGGTAGTCAGATCACCGCCGAACGCTACGATCCGCTCACCGGCACCTGGAGCGCCGCCGCGTCCCTCAACGTCGCGCGCGAGTCCTACGCATCGGTCAAGCTTGCCACCGGCGACGTGCTCGTTACGGGCGGTACCAACTACGTGAGTCCGATCGCCAGCACCGAGAGCTACAACCCCCTGACCAATACCTGGACGGTCCGAGCGTCGATGCTCGCCTCCGCCACGTACCACACCGCCTCGCTCCTCCCCAACGGCAACGTGCTCGTCGTGGGAGGCGCCTCCGTCACGTCGCAAATCTACGACCCGGTCTCCAACGTGTGGAGCCTCGGGCCGACGATAGCGCAGCAGTTTTCGTTGCACACCGCGACGACCCTTGCCAATGGTCAGGTGCTCGTCACCGGCGGCGTCCAAACAACCCAAGCCTTTGGCATGGCCAACCGCTACGACCCGGTATCCAACACCTGGCTGGCCACGCCCTCCATGCCCACCGCGCGCTACGAGCACGCCTCCGTGCTCCTTGCTTCCGGCAAGGTCCTGGCCATCGGTGGCTACAACAACGGCGAGCGGAACGAGGTCGATCTATACGACCCCACGACCAACACCTGGCAGGTCGTCGCGCCCATGGCCAACCCCCGCCGCGACCATACCGCCACGCTGCTCCCGAGCGGTGAGGTGCTGGTGGTCGGCGGCTACGCCTACGGGGCCTACGTGGCGACGGCCGAGCTTTACGACCCCGTGCTCAACGTCTGGAAGACCGCGGGGCCCAACCAAGGAGCGCGGCAATACCACGCCGCAACCTTGCTGCCGAGCGGACAGGTGCTGGCGGCGGGCGGCATCAACGGCGTCTTCCTCTCGAGCGCCGAAATCTACAGCCCCTACGGCTCCCCTTGCCAGCCCGTGGGCAACGATACCGATGGCGACGGCGTCGACGACGCTTGCGACAACTGCCCCCTCGACGTCAACCCCTCCCAGCTCGATCTCGATCACAACGCCATCGGCGACGCCTGCACCGCGGCCTGCATCGTCGTGCCGCTGTCGGTCGGCCAAACCGACGACGCCACCATTTCGTCGGCCACCCCGAACGCCAACTACAACCTGACCGCCTTGGCGATGAGCCCTACCCACCAAAGCCTTCTGCGCTTCGACCTCTCCGCGCTGCCCCCCGTGGCCGTGATCAGCTCGGCGGACCTTGCCGTCGCGGTCTTCCAGACGGCTGGCCTGGGCTGGGCGTCGGTCCACCGCGTGACGAGCCCCTGGGTCGAGGGCACGGTCAGCTACAACAACTTCGCTGGAGCGTTCGATCCCGTCGCTTCTGCGAGCTTCCCGACAATCATTGGAGCACAAACCGTGTCGCTCCAACCCCTCGTGCAGAGCTGGGTATCCGGAGGGACGGCGAACTACGGCGTTCTGCTGAGCTCGCCGACGGCCCCGGCGCGCATTCACAGCAGCGAGAGCACCGCCCTCGGCGGCACGCTGATCCCGAAGCTCAAGGTCTGCTATACCGCACCGGGTTACTGACGGCGATCGCCAGGGAGCTCGGCGGACGCATCCTACCCAGGAACCAACCATGTTGCGCATTCTCGAGCCCGAGCTGATGGACACCCAAGAGGACGCCGAGGAGTACGACGCCATGGACTTCACGGCGCCGAACACGCTCTTCGCCGAGGACGCCCTGAGCCTCGTGTCACGCAGAAGCCAGGTGAGCGTCCTCGACATCGGCACCGGCACCGCGCAGATTCCCATCTTGATGCTGGAGCGCCGCCGCGATCTGCACATCCTCGCGGTGGACCTTGCCAAGGAGATGCTGCGCGTCGCGGCGCGCAAGGTGGCCGACGCGGGGCTCGCCGAACGCTGCCAGCTTGCCTGCATTGACGCCAAGGCCCTGCGTGTCCCCGCAGAAAAGTTCGATCTCGTCATCTGCAACTCGACCGCTCACCATATCCCCGACCCCCTCCTACTCTTCAAAGAAATCGCGCGCGTCGTGAAGCCCGACGGAGCCATCCTCGTTCGCGATCTGATAAGGCCACCGACCATGGACGACGCCTGGGCCACCGTGAAGCGCGTGGCGGCCGGCGACGGCAAGCGCCAGCAGCAACTATTCTTCGACTCGCTGTGCGCGGCGCTGACCTTGACCGAGGTGGAAGGCCTGGTGAAGGCGGCGAAGCTGGAGCGCGTGGTGGTGCGTCAAGTCTCGGACAGACACTGGTCTGCGGAGCGTCGCGGCCCGGGTGAAGGACCGAAGCGCAGCTCCACGCTGAGCTAGCGCTTCGACGCCCTCGGCTCGACAGCCCTAGCGACCGGGGTGGAGCGTCGCTTCGAGCTCGCGCGCTTGCTCGCGCAGGCGCGTCAGCTCCGCCAGCTTTTCCCAACGCGGGACGGCGGCGAGCCAGGCCCCGAGCCACGCCTCCACGAGGCCGCCCGTGGCCGTCTCGTTGGCTACCATCTGCCCGTAAATCATGACGCCACCTTCCGTCGGCTTGGCAAGACAGGCAACCTGGCCGGCGTCCGCCGCAAACGCCCGAAAGGTCCTTCGCGCATGCGCGTCTTGTGCGCGTTCCAGCTCGCGGATCTTCCCTTCGGTCTCGGACAGCCGCTGCTCCTGCTCCTCCCGCCGCTTCTCGGCCTCCCGCTCGGCCTCGCTCTTCTCGACCCCGGGGCCACCGACCATGCCGCCCGGGATCATGCTCACCCCGACCTCCTTGGGCGGGCTCGGATCCCAAGGCAGGTGACCCAAGGCCAATATCGCCGTCGGTCCCGGGATGGCGGCGAGCGGCACGAGCTCGGGTGAAGATGTCTCGGACAACCAGCGCGCCGCCGGCTTGCTTGCGCTCAGGGTGTCTGCCAACGCGGGCTCGGTGGTCACCATCAGCATCGCATCGGCGAGCCGCAAGCGCACGGGTAGCGCCCCCGCTTCAGCCGAAGACAGCTCGTACGAACCTTCACCCAGGCGCTTGGCGAGGCTTCTCCGGACCGCGCCTGTCCGCTCCTGAACGGTCCAGGCCTTCTCCAGGAGAGCGAGGAGCGCGCCGCTATCCTTGACCTTCCAGACCACCGTGAAGCGCTCGGGCTTCGCGCCTTTCTTGCCGCCGCCGCTCTCACCCTTCGCACCATGCACCGCCGTGGCAAGCTCGCTGTCGAGCAACACGTCCAACCCGTCGGACGCGACACCGAAGGCCCGAAGCCGGCCCCGCGCGAGACCGGTCGGCAGCGGCTCCATGGCGACCGCACGGGACACCACATCGACGACCACCCCGAGCAGGGTCGGATCGACTACGGCCTGAAACACGCTGCCTGCGGGCGAAGTAGGATCGAGAACCAGAAGAGGCAAGGTCGGGGCCCTGGACAGTGGCATAGGAGCCCCTTTTTGCTGCAAGAACGCCTTCATTTTGACGCCGCGCTCGGAGAGCTCGACACCTAGCGCGACGCTCCCGATCGTGTCTTTGAGGGGCGCGAGGGCGGCGGCGATCTCTTGTTCGTGCCGCTCCTTCGCGGTTCCAGGTGCAGGATCGATGACCCGTCGGTGCTCCGCCAACAAGAGGTCTACGACCTGACCGGGCGGCACGTAGATGGTCGCGTCTTGACCCCACGCCAGGGCCGCCATCGCCGTCGCCAGCGCGGCGTCCGACGCGAGCGACGCATCGGCCTTGCCCGTCGCTACGCGCTCTACGGCCGAGGTCAGACGAGCGGGGTCGAGCTTTGCACCTGGCCGTGTCCAGAAGAAGAAGACATGACCCTTACGCAACACGACCGCGGGGCCTACGCCCGATCGGGAAGGAAAGATCAGGGCGTCGTCCGAGACAACGAGCTTGCGTCCTTCGCCCGCGGCCTTGGCCCGCGCTTCGAGCCAACCCTTGGCCGCGGCCTCGTCGCGAACAGAGGCGAACAGGGCCAGCGTGTCGAAGCGGGGGTCGAAGGCGACCAACCCGAAACTGCGACCCACATCGACACTCATGCCTGAAAGCTCCGCCAGGCGGGGCAGATCCTGACCGTAGACCTTGGCCAGATCGTCAACCGCCTGCGCCAAAGAAGCGCTCGCGTCGTTGAAGTTGGCAAGGCTTGCGAGGTAGGCCAAAGGTGAGCGCAGCGCCACCACCACGCTGACGTTCTTAGGCAATAGCTCCAGGGCAGGGAGGTCGCTCAGCAGGCTCTTGCCGTTCGGAAAAGCTGCGCTCTCGGGGCTTGGCGCGGCCAGCGGGGCTGGCGCCACCGACACGACGGGGCTCGCGGACGGGAGCGGTCCCTCGTCGACCGAAGGCCCGCGGCAAGCAGCTCCCCCAAGCCCGAGGGCGGTTACGGAGATGAAAAGACGAGCGACGGCGACCCGGGAAAAGGGCATGGGCCAGGACATAACATGTAGATGAGCTTCCCGCTGAAGGATTCAAAGCCCCCGCGCGGGTAGGGAGGATCGGACGATTTCGCCGCCGGCCCGCGCCCTGCTCGGGCGCCATTCTCCTTCGCATTTCGAAGCCGAGGGTATATGCTTGCGGGGTGTTGACTCGTTGCTCGGCGCCAATCCTAGGTTTGCTCGTCGCCTCCAGCGCGGCGGGCGCGATCTTTCTGGGGTGCTCCGACGAAGAATCGGCGTCTCAGACAACCATGCCGGAAGCCGGCCCGCCCGACCTGCGACCCCCGCGCATTTGCAAGGCACCGGGCGACATGCCCTTGCCTTGGTTTCACGAGGTGACCGACG
This sequence comes from uncultured Polyangiaceae bacterium, assembly GCA_964383995.1. GTDB lineage: Bacteria > Myxococcota_A > Polyangia > Polyangiales > Polyangiaceae > CAYLJT01. Next base: position 5,236 of record CAYLJT010000009.1, on the reverse strand, counting down.
AGGTGGGGCTCGGCGCCACGCCAACCCTCGCGCCCGTGGCCACCAGCGTGGTCAGCGCCGACTTCGACGGCGATGGCTTCGCCGACCTGATCGCCATGCGTGGCGACTCCCACCGCGGCCTGATCGACGGCGTGCGGGTGCGGTTTCTGTTGATGAATCGACCTGACCCCAACGACCCCAGCGGAAAGGCGCGCGTGTTCGTCGATGTGCCCGACCAGGCCGGCCTGCTCACCACACGCGACGGCGCGGGCGAGCGCGGAGCCAGCATCGCGCTGGTGGGCGACCTGGACAACGACGGCGACGTCGACGTGCTCACCTGCCCCTCCGACTTTACCACCAACGAAGAACTGCAAGATCCTTGCGTCGCCTTCCTGAACGACGGCACGGCGCACTTCACGATCGCTCCGCCGAGCGAGCTCGACGCCGAGACCTTCCCAGCGACGAGCGCCGCCTTGCTCGACGCCGACCGCGACGGCCTGCTCGACTTCTGGCCCGCGAGCATGGCCCACTGGGGCTACGGTCCCCCGGGCTCCCAATGGCACCTCGGCCCGCGCATCTTTCGCGGCCTGGGAGACGGCACCTTCGTCAACGCAACAGCCGCCTTCGGCCTCGATTTCCCCGATGGCAAGAAGGACGAGCCTACCCGGTACCGCCCGACGTTTGGCGTGACCACCTGCGACCTTGACGACGACGGCGACATCGACGTGCTCACCGCGAGCTACGGCCGACAAGACAACCAAGTGTGGCGCAACGACGGCGGGCACTTCGTCAATGTCGCGGCCGACCTGGGGCTCGACCACGACGACCGGGAAGACTACAGCGACGATGAGTCCTACCGCTGCTATTGCAAGGTCAAGCAAACCTGCGATCCGATGCCGCCCGACCCCGTCATCGACTGCAACGTGTTCGGCGGACCTTACCTTCGTGGCTGGGTCCCCGGGGTCACGGATCAGCCCTATTCCTTGGGTGGAAACAACTTTGGCGTGGCTTGCTTCGACGCCGACGACGACGGCGACATGGACGTCGTCTTTGCCACGGTGGTCCACGGCGATGTGGGCAGCTCCTCCGACCCCACCGAGCTTGCGCTGAACCCCGGCGACGGCGGCAAGTTCGTGCGACCTGGCAACGATGTGACCGGCCTTGCCCGGCCCAAGCTCAGCCTGTACGGAAACTACGGCGACAACTTGCCCTTCTTCGCGGACGTCGACCTCGACGGACGCAAGGACTTCTACCTGACCTCCACGGTCTACCCCGGGAGCCGACCCTGGTTCTTTCGGCAAAAGGCCGACGGCGTCTTCGAAGAGGTCACCCTCGAAGCGGGCCTCATCGCCTCGAAGAGCGGGCCCATCACGCAGGGCATCGACTTCGTCGACATCGACGGCGACGGCGATCTCGACCTCATCACCGGCGCGCAGGAAGACACGAGCCCCGTCCACGTGTACCGCAACGACGTCGGGCAGAACAACAACTTCGCCCGGGTTCGATTGGTGGGCGCCGGCACGGGCCACGCGAATGTCTCAGCCATCGGCGCGCGTGTCAGGTTGACCGCGGGTGGCCGAACGCAGACCCTGGAGGTCAAGGGTGGCGAGGGCATCGGGCAAATTCAGAACGACTTCGTGCTGACGTTCGGCCTCGGTAGCACCTGCGACATCGACAGCATCGAGGTGCGCTGGCCCGACGCTCAAGGCACCGTGACGACCTACAGCGACGTGCGAGCCAACTACACCCTGACCCTGAAGGAAGGGGAGGCCGACGTGGTGTACGAGCCGTAATCGGTACGAAGCCGCAGCGCCCACCTCTTGGCGGCGCAGGGGCGTGGCCCTCCGCTGACCTTACTTGGCAAGCTTTTGCACCTTGCCATCCCCCCACGTCGAAAAATAAATCGCCGTAGCGTCGATGGCGATGCCGCGCGCGTCGAGCAGGCCCGACACCAACACCTCGGGCAGCGCATTGCAGCCTGTCCGCGCGCAGCGCCGCAGCGCGCCGTCGGTGTAACCTGGAAAGGTCCCCTCCTCCACCCAGTAGACGTAGCTCTCGTCCACCGCAATGGACAATGGGTACTTTTGCCCGGCGGCCAGGGTCGTGGGGGTCCCACCACCGGCCACCGGAGCGGTCAGGATCTCCCCCTGCCCGTTGTCGGTGCCGATGTTGGACCAAAAAATGAAGCCACCATCGACCACCAGCGCGCTGGGGCGACTTTGGCTCGCATAGAGCAGATCGTTGCTGCCGCCGGCCAGGGCGCGCCGCCGGATCTCCCCCACATACCAGCTCGACCAATAGACGTAGGTGTCGTCGAGGTCGAACCACGCGAAGTGGGCGCCGTCGTAGTTGTTCGCCACGTTGGTCACCACCGCCTTGCCAGCTCCGGTCAGCTTGTTCGCGCGCTCGATCGTGGCGTTGATGGGGTCCGTCCAGTAGGCGTACGGATCGCGGATGATGATGTGCGAAGGCCGCAGGGAGCCCGCCGCGTTGTCCAGAAACACCGGGTTGCACGGCGGCGTCTTGGCGCAGGTCATGACGGAGGGTGAGCCGGAAAAGGCAATGTTGGTAAAGTAGACGCCGTCGTCGTCCACGGCGATCCAATAGGGCTCCGAGGCGCCGTCCGTCGAGGTGGCCAAGAGCCCGCCCCCGGAGCCGTCGACCTTGCTGAAGTAGCGCACAGCGTTCGCGCCATTTTCCGCGATGTAGGCCGTGGTCGCGTCGAGCGCGATGCCGTTCGGGTGGTTGAGCCCGGCGACCAGCGTAAGGGGCTGACACTTCCCTCCCGCGCAGCCACCTCCCAAGCAGTCATGACCGCAGACGCCACAATTCAACGGGTCGTTGTCGGTGTCTTGACAACCGCCCCCCACGCCCGCGCCGCCGACACCGCCGCCGCCCATGCCAGTCGCAGAGCTCGTGGCCGTGGTACCCGTGGCGTCGGTCGCGGTGGTGGCGGTGGCGCTCGCGCCACCTGTTCCCTCTTCCACGGTCACGTCGTCAATACCGAGCACCGACGCACAACCGATGGGCAGCGCCAACGCCAGGAGCCAAAGGGCCTTGCTCATCAAAACACCCCTTGGAAGCTGATTTGCGACTGCGTTGGGCCGCTTCGCACCGCCACCTGGGCGTCACCGCTCGGGGCGCTGACATAGAGCACGACACCCGTCGCCAAAGCGGCGCCGCCCACCAAAAATCCAACCGTCGACAAGGTGGCAGAGCTCTTGGCGTCGTCTACCCGGTCGGCACCCTCTTGCGTACAGATGGTGTCGGTACGGCAGTACTTGTCGAGGGCTTCGTCGTGTTGCGACTTGGCCTGCAAGCCCATGAAGGTGCCGAAACCTACCCCCACGAGCCCGAGCCCTCCCAGGGCCAAGCCGAGGGTGCGCTGGGCACTGCCATCGGCCGGCGCGTCTTTCACGGTAGGCATGGGCGCCGGTTGGGTCGGAGCCGCGGGGACCGCGCTCGTTGTCTCGGACATCTTGACCAGGCTCGGCACCGCCACCGTCACGACGCCCGCGCCGGGCGCAACCTCGACCTCCGTGGACCACGCCTCGTAACCAGGAGCGCTGGCAGACACCTTGCGCGTTCCTGGGTCCACCGGAATTCCTAGGCCAAGCTCGGCGCTGTTGAGAAGAGCGTCGTCCCGCCGTACCAGAAGGCCCGCGAGCGGCTCGCCTTGCACCTCAATCTTGAGCCGCGAAAGCTTGCCTTCCAGGGCAGCCGCCTTCTGGTCTGCCTTGGCAGCCCAGTCCTTCTTGCCGCTGCTCGACGCCGCCGCCGAGGCGTCTTTGTAGGTCACCCAGGCGCTCGCGGTCTGACCATTCTTCTCGTAGCAAGCCGCGAGGTTCAGCAGCGTCCCCGCACCAGGATCCAGCTTCGCGCTCGCCGCGAGCTTGGGACAAGCCTCGGCGTAGGAGCCGGCGTCCATCAACTTGCGACCCGCGTCGAACAGCTCTTGGGCGGCGGCCTGCGCGGCCGCGTCCTGGGCCAGGGCTGGAGCTTGCAGGAGCAGCACCGCCGTTATCAGGGGAAGAGCACAGGGGCGAAGACGAAGCATGGAAGGCCGTTGCTCAATGCCGCGACGTGGGTAGATCGTCGGAGGTCGGTTGGGGGGTAGGCTTGACAGCCGCGGTAGGCTTCTTGGGAAGGGCCGCCGGCTGGGCAGGTGAGACCGCGGGAGCCACGACAGGCGTCGGCGCAGCGCTCGGCGTGGCCTCGGGCCGCGGTTCCGGAGCGGGGCTCGCCGGCGCGAGCGACGGCGTGGGCAGGGGCTCTTCTCTGGGCTGTGGAGGCGCGTTCAGCGCTGGGCTTGGCGTGGCCTGGACGCTCGCTCCATCCCCCGACTGCGCGAAATACCAGGCGACCCCGACGCCCGCGACTAGGACCAGGGCCGCGAGCGCGACCAGCATGGGAGACCTGGAGGGCGCCGCCGGGGCTGCCATCTGGACCGATGTCGCAGACACCGTCACGTCGAGCGCGGCCCCGCGACCATCACGGATGGCAGCCAGGCTCTTGGCAAGCTCGGCGACGTTGGCAAAGCGGTCTTCGCGGCGCTTGGCAAGGCAGCGATGGATGACCGCGTCCACGGTGGGCGGGACGTCTTGCCGATGGGCAGACACCTGCGGTGTCGGATCTTGAAGCACCTTCGCGCAAAGCTCGGTGACCGTCTCCGCCTCGAAGGGGACGCGCCCCGTCAGAAGCTCGAACAGGATGGCGCCGAGGGCCCAGATGTCCGTTCGTTCGTCGACGGCGCGCGCCGAGCGTAGCTGTTCGGGCGACATGTAGCTGGGCGAGCCCATCACCTCCGTGGTGCGCGTCAACGACATTTCTTCCCCGGGAAGCTCTACCTTGGAGATGCCGAAATCGAGCACCTTGATCAGCGGGCGGCCATCGGCGCGACGGGTCAGAAACAGGTTCTTCGGTTTCAAATCGCGGTGGACGATCCCCGCCGCGTGCGCCTCGGCGATGGCGTCGCAGGCCTGAAGCAAATAGTCGATGGCGTGCTCCGGCGACAACGGCCCCTCGTACACGAGCACATCCCCCAGGTCCCGACCTTCGAGCAGCTCCATCACCATGTAGGGCATGCCGCGATCGGTGCCAACGTCGGTCACACGGGTGACGTGCTCACTGCGAAGGCGAACGGCCGCGCGTGCCTCCCGCTCGAAGCGCACCACCGCTTCCGGGTGCTTCAGCGCCATCGGCAACATCATCTTGATGGCGACCGCCTGGCCGAGCCCGACATGCGTGGCGCCCAAGA
>CAYLJT010000008.1:0-29380 GCA_964383995.1 uncultured Polyangiaceae bacterium | reverse complement strand
AGGCCCAGCTCGAAATGCTGCAGGCCATCGACGAGTCGCTCGGAGGCAGCATCCAATATGGCGTGACGGGCTTGCTCGAGATGCTGGAGAGCGCCGGCGTCCTCGACAACACCGTGGTCATCTTCACGTCGGATCACGGCGTGCTGTGGGGTGAGCATCGTTTGCAGTACAAAGAGTTCCCCTACCAGGAGGACCTGCGGATCCCGCTGGCGATCCGCTATCCGAAGCTCATCCCCCTGCCGCGCGTCGACGACTCGCCCGTGCTCAACATCGACTTCGCGCCGACCCTGGCCGAGCTGGCAGGCGCGGCGCCCACCCTCCAGGTCGACGGCAAGAGCTTCGTGCGCGTGCTCGACGGTACCCACCCCGGCATCCGGACCGAGTACCTGACCGAAGACTGGCTAGGGGCGAAGTGGGTGTCCCTGCAACAGGACGACTGGGTCTACACGGAGTACATCACCGGGGTCATTCAGCTCTACGACCTCACGAACGATCCGTTCGAGCTCACCAGCGTCCACGCCGATCCGGCCAACGCCGGGCGTATCGCGGCCATGGCCGCGCGCATGCGCCAGCTCCGCCCGAACTGGCCGAACGACTGAGGCCGTCTTTCGCGGGCCCCTTCGATCGAGGCTCTCTGGCCTTGACGATCACGTCGACGACACATATCACCGTAGAATGTCCGTCTCCGGGTCGCCGCGCCTCGCCAGCATCGCCTTACCCTTCGTGTTGACAGCCGGGTGCCTACCGTTCCTCGGCAAAACCGGCCCGGAGGCGCAGTGGGCCACGGCCCAGGGGCTCCCTCCGGTGACCGAGCAGACCGAAGAGAGGTTGTGGCGGGGCGGGGCGGAGGCCCACCTCGTCCACCTCGTCCACGAGGGCGGGAAGAGCACCTACGTTTTGCGTTTGGCGAACGGTCAGATCATCGGGCCGCTCACGAAAGATCCTCCTGTTGTCGTGCCCAATGGCAAGGCTCCCATCGTGGCCGTAAAGCCCGCGCGGCCCGACGCGGGCTACCTGGTCGTCGACCTGAAAACCGGCACCTTGACCCCGACGCACACGTCCATCGCTACGCGGGCCGCAGATTGGATGGTGGTGCTCACGGCCCCGGATGACTGGAAGGAGCGCGACGCGCTCGTGCTCGGCTCGGCGGGCCTCGTGTGGCACGCCCACAACGTCCTGCCGGGTGGGAAGGTGGCCTTTGAATGGCCCGACGGCCCTGCCGCGATGGTGCCCACGCAGGAGGGGCTCGTGCTGTTTGACAAGGAAGGGAAGCTCGTGTCCACGCTTCCGGCGACCTGCCCAGCGAGCTTCATCCGCGTGGGCGAAGAGTGGCGGGTAGCCGTCAACTGTCCTGAAGGCACGCGCGTGATCTCGAAGACCGGCGAGCCGGTATGGGAAGGTCGGGACGGTCTCGTCTTCCAGGAGACCATCGCATCCAAAGCCCACCATTTTGTCGATGCCAAGGGAGGTCACCTCATGATCCCGCTCGACCTCCAGGGGCAAGGAAACGCCTTACCGTCCGCTCCCCGGCTGCTGGGGACGCGCATGTGGGCGACGCGCCTCGACCGACCCGCAGGTGCCCCCGAAGACTACGCGCTCCTCGATCCGAAGACGCTCGTGATGGGCTCGCCTCCGGTGATCGTGCGTCCCTTGACCGATCAATGCCGGGGTGAGCGTGAGAGGGCCATGCACCTTCGGGCCTGGTGCTTCGGGGACAAAACCGAGGTGGTCACCACCGTGCGCGGCGTGTTCGTCCAGTCGGGCAGCAAGGGCTCGCGCTGGGGCCTCGTCGATCCGAAGGGTAAGGTCTTGCGCGGTCCCGTGTGGGCCGATGTCCGAGTCATTCCGGTCGACCTGGACAGTGGCGGGTTCGCGAACCATTACACGCATCTCACGAGGAGCCTTTTTATCGTGCAGGACGCCGACTCGAAGCAATGGGTCCGCATCCAACCCAACGGCGAGCCCGAAATGGACGCCGCCCCGCACACGACTCCTGAGGAGGCTGCGGCGCAGGTGTTTGATGAGCTGAAGGCCTTCCATCTGGCCTGGAGCAAAGACTTCAAAGCTGCGGAGCGTGACCGTCGACACCGCGACATGCGGGAGTACGCCGAGTGGATCCTCGACGGAAAACCGAACCAGTTTTGGGAGAGGCCGCTCGCCGGAATCATGGGGGCGGACGTCGACCCGCGCTACGACGAGGACGGCCTCCTCCGGCTCGCGCTGCAAAGGATCGGCAGGGCGAAGCCGTCCCTCACCGCCCATGAGTACTCCAACCTGAGGAAGGCGGCCTCCGTGCTCGAGACCTACTACGACGGCGCCCCGGGCCCGCTGTCGAGCACCATGGCCACCTTGCACGAGAAGGCTGTCGCCGCGGAAGAGGCCCAGGAAGAGGCGTGGAAGCAAGCCGAGCGCGATCGCATCCAGAAGGGTATCGGTTGGCAAGAGCCCTCGCCCGAGCTCCCCTACACGCCGAGCTATTCTCCCAGTAGCAACATCGGTGGCGGGTGGGGCGCGGGCTTCGTGCAGGAGCAGCGTGCGATTCAGAACCGCGAATTTCAGCGCTGGGTGGACTCGGTGGATACCTTCTTGGGGAAGTGAGCCCCAGCAACTTCAACGCCGATCCGGGGCTGTCTTTCCGTCCGCAGGAGACCATCGGGCTGGTTAGAAGCCCGCAGGCTCGACCAGCCCCGAACGACGAATTTAGCTCTTCCAGGCTGGATCGGGGCTCTTTGATGCGGGATGCCTCGCTTGGCGAGGCGGATCTGGCGCGTTCAGTCAATACTTCTGGCGTCTTCGGCAAGCCTCGGCCCTGAAGCTCTGCCTATAGTTCCCTACTTGGGAGCCGATCTGCCCGTTTGCGCGCTGCGCTTCGGGCCTAGGAGACGCTGGATGCTCGATAACCTCGTCTGCCCCATCTCCAACGCTCGCATCGATCGCAACGTCGTGCGCACCAATGGCCTTATCACGACGGGCTTGCTTGGGGCGTATGTTTACACAAATCTGCCGTGGATCATCATCCCTGTCGCGCTCGACTACGCTCTGCGCGCGCGGATGAGCGGCCCCACGAGCCCGATGACGCACCTCGCGCGGGTCGTCGCGAAGACGCTCCGCATCCCTTACCGCGCCATGGACAAGGCCCCCAAGGTCTTTGCTTCACGCATCGGGGTGTGCTTCGCGATGGGGGCGGCCATCGCGCACTTCGTGGCTCCTGACCTTGCCCCCTGGATCGCCGGGACGCTCGCTGTTTTTACGGCCCTGGAGTCCATCTTCGACTTCTGTTTTGGCTGCGTCGTATATACCTATGTCGCTCTGCCGCTTTATCGCGTGCGCGACGCCGTAAAGTCGATTCCGCTCTTCGGTGAGCTGGAAGAGCCGATGCTGGCGGCCGTCGCCGATGGCTTTCAGGCCCTGGAGGTGCCCCGCGACGAGCGCATCGTGACCGAGGGGGAGCCAGGCAAGGAAATGTTCGTGATCCGCTCCGGGGAGGTCGAGGTGTATCACGGCGATGCCGCGGGAGAGCGCAAGGTGGTAACGACCTACAAGGCCCGCGAGCACTTCGGCGAGATGGCGCTGCTGACCGGCAAGCCTCGCAACGCGAACGTGCGTGCGTTGACGCCGGTGGCGCTATACCGCCTGACCAAGGCCGATTTCGACGCGCTGCTCCAGAAATACCAAGGCATGCGCGCGATCCTGGAACGCACGGCGGAGGAGCGCCTGAACGCGGAGCGCTCGTCCCTGGCCGTATAGCCGTCTACCCAAGAGAGGCAGGAGCGCCGCATTTCAGATGACAACCCGGGTGTCTTCCAAGCCAGTCATCGTCTGCGTGGACGACGAGCCCATCGTGTTGCGCAGCCTGCGGGAGCAGTTCGAGCGCGAGCTCGACCGCTACGAGGTCGAGGTGGCCGAGGATGCGTCGGAGGCCCTGGAGATCCTGGACGCGTTGAGCGCCGACGGTGTGTCCGTGCCGGTGGTGGTCAGTGACCACATCATGCCAGGCATGAAGGGCGACGAGCTTTTGGTGCGCGTCCACGAGCGCTTGCCGGAGACGCGCACGATCTTGCTCACGGGGCAGGCAGGCCTCGACGCCGTCGCCCGCGCGATCAACGCTGCCGACCTGTACCGCTACATCGCCAAGCCGTGGGAACGGGAAGACCTGACCCTTACCGTCCGCGAGGCGGTGCGTAGCTATTTGGTAGAACAACAGGTGCGCGAACAGCAGGTAAGGCTCGCGGCCGCCCACCAGGCGGCGGTTCGTTTCGTGCCCCACGACTTCCTCGCGCTGCTCGGACGAACCGAGCTGTCCGAGGCGCAGCGGGGTGACGGTACGGCCCGCCCGGTGACGGTCTACTACTCCGATATTCGCTCCTACACGACGCTCGTCGAGGGGCACTCTCCCGCGGAAAATCTGGCCTGGATCAACGAGTATTTGTTGGCGATGGAGCATCCCATCCATGGGCACGGAGGTTTCGTCGAGCGGGTCGCTGGCGACTCCATCTGCGCGCTGTTCGGCGGCGGAGCCGACGCCGGGCTCCAGGCTGCCATCGAGTCGCTCGCGGCCCTCGACCAGCTCAATGCCCAGCGCGCCCGGCGCGGAGATCCGGCGCTCCGCATCGGCATCGGGGTCACCACGGGCGTTTGTCTGATGGGCATCCTCGGCGGAGATTCTCGGCTGCAATGCGGCGTGATCGGCGACGCGGTGAACCTCGCGGCGCGGGTGGAGAGCCTTACCAAGAAGCTCGGTACGCTGCTCGTCACCCACCACACGCGCGACGCGCTGGTGAACCCAGGACGCTACACCTTACGCCACGTCGATCGCGTGCGCGTGAAAGGTCAGAGCGCGCCCACCAGCTTGTACGAAGTGCTCGACGTCCTGCCCGAACGGGAGCGCGAGCGCAAGCTGGGCACGGCCGCGGATCTTGCCTCGGCGCTCGCCTGTTTCCAGGCCGGTGATCTGCTGGAGTCGGCGTCCCTCTTCCACGAGCTTGCGCGGCGCGACCCCGACGATCCGCTCTTTGCCTGGCATCTCGCGCGCTTGGAAGAGGTGCGCCGGGAAGGACTGCCCGAGGACTGGGACGGGGCGATGACGCTGCGAGCGAAGTGAGGGATGAAGTCATGAGCTGGAGCGCGAAGCCGACCGTGATCCTGCTGGTCGACGACGAGAAGACCGTCTTGGACAGCCTGGGAGAGCAGCTCCGGCGCCTCTACCCCGAGGGGGTGGAGTGCGAAGCCGCGGAGAGCGCGGAAGAGGCTTGGGATGTGCTTGGAGCCCTCGATGACGAGGGGGTGCGGATCCTGGTCGTGGTGTCAGACTGGTTGATGCCAGGGCAGCGGGGGGACGAGTTTCTGGCGCGCGTCCGTACACGCTACCCACGGGTCGGGCGCATCATGCTGACCGGTCAGGCGGACCCGGCCGCCCTCGACCGCGCGCGCGAGGAGGCGGCCGCCCACCGGATTCTATTCAAGCCCTGGCGTCCAGAGCAGTTGCGCACGGCCATCGAAGAGGCGACGCGGGGCGTAGAGTGAGCGGCATCTTGGAGCGCTTCGCCGCGCGCCCGGAGGACACCGCGAACGTGCGCGTGGAGAAGGCGACCATCTTGCTGGTCGCCGGCTCGTGCACCATGGCCGGTGTGGTGTGGTCGCTGATGTACCTGGCCGTATTCGGCGCGGGGCTCACCGCAGCCTTGCCGCTCGCCTTTGTGGTGATCGTAGGCGGTGCGCTCGTCCTGTCACACCAGATGCGCGATCATCGCCCGGCCGTCTACGCGCAGATCGTCTGCATCATGTACATCACGGCCTTCATCCAGTGGAGCATTGGCGATCTGTTCGCGTCGGGCTTCGTGATGGCGTGGGCGTTTTGCGGGCCAATCACGGCGCTCGTGTTCTTCTCTGCCCGCAAGGCGGGCGTCTGGCTTTTGCTCTACCTGGTCAACATCGTCATTACGGTTGCCCTGAACGACGTCTTCGCCGAGCACGGTCTTGCCGTCCCAACGTCGACGCGCGCGCTCTTCTTTGTGATGAACCTGTCCGTGTCATCGTTCGTGGTCTTCGCATTTGCGGCCTACTTCGTGTCCGAGCGCAAGCTCGCCGAGGTCCGCCTGGCGGCCAAGCACGCCGAGGTGGTGATGTCGCAGCAGGCGCTCATCCAGAGCGAAAAGATGGCGGCGCTCGGTCAGCTCGTGGCCGGGGTCGCGCACGAGCTCAATACGCCGCTCGGCGCCATCGTGGCGTCTACCGGAAACAGCGCGACCGCCCTCGATCAAACGCTGGAGGAGCTGCCCTCCGTGCTGTCCGCGGCCACGGCCGAAGAGGTAAAAGGCCTTCAGCGGCTGCTCCAAGCGAGCAAGGCGGCACGGACGACGCTGACCTCGCGGGAAGAACGCACACTGCGCGGTGAGCTTCAAGCACGGCTGGAGGCGCAGTCGATCCCCGATGCGCGTGCGGTTGCGCGGGCCTTGGTCTCGATCGGCGTGACCGGGGATGTCACGGAGCACGAGGCCCTGTTGCGGTCGACGCGCGCGCCGTCGCTGCTGCGCGCTGCAACGGACCTTGCCTCCCTGCGGCGCAACAACGGCACCATCCGCACGGCCGCGGACCGCGCCGCCAAGATCGTCTTTGCGCTGAAGAGCTACGCCCACCCGGGGTCGGTCGCCGGCGAGCCCGTGGAGGCCGCGCTCTCCGAGAACCTGGAGACCGTCTTGACGCTCTACCACAACCAGATCAAAAACGGCGTCGATCTGCTGCGCGATTTCAGCGATCCAGGGGTCGTCAGCGCGCGTCACGAAGAGCTGAATCAAGTCTGGACGAACTTGATCCACAACGCGCTCCAGGCCATGGACTATAAGGGGAGATTGGAGCTCCGCGTGGCTCGGGAAGGGGACCTCGTGCGCGTGCAGGTCGTCGACTCGGGGCGTGGCATTCCCCCCGAGTCCGAGGCGCGGATCTTCGAGCCGTTCTACACCACCAAGGCGCAGGGAGAGGGCAGCGGCCTCGGGCTGTCGATCGCGCGCGAGATCGTGAAACGGCACCAAGGCACGATTACGGTCGAGAGCCGTCCGGGGCGAACCGCATTTACGGTGACGCTCCCTACCGTGAAAACACCATGAGCTAACGCGACGTGTCTCGGACAAGCCGCCTCGCGCGGGAGGGCGGGGGCCGATCGAGCGTCGGCGAAGGAAGGGTGTGCGTGCGATTTGCTCCCCCGGGATGACGACGCCCGGGTAGTCTGCGGTGCACGCACGCCGAGGAGACCCATGATCGACGCCAGCCAGCTTGCCCTGTACAAGGGCCCCGTCGTTGTCACAGTAGCTTATTTCGTACTGTGGTACTACCTCCTGCTCGTGCTGCAGCGAGGCACGAAGTACAAGCTGCTCGCCGAATACGCCGCGCGAGGCGAGTCCTTCGATCGCTACTTTGGTCAGGACGGGCGCATGCTCGCGGCGGATCGCGCGGTCGCCAACACCCACGAGCAGATGGTGCCCTTCCTCCTTGCCATGTGGCTGCACGCGGTGTTCGTGTCTCAGACAGCCGCCGCGGGGCTCGGCATGGTGTACGTGGTCCTGCGCGCGCTCTACCCCGTTCTGCTCGGGAAGAGCCTGTCGAAGACGCAGTCGAAGCGTGTGTTCTTCGTCACCGGACCTTGCTACGGCATCATCGTCTACCTGCTCGGGCGTACGCTGGCGGCGGTGCTCGCCGGATGACGGCGCGCGTGCGGTCCAGCGCAGAAAGCTCCTGAGCGGCGAGGCGCGCTGGGCGCGTCCACCGACTCAGGAGCTTGTGCCATGCCTTGGCAAGGGAACCGCTCCGCGGCTCAGCGCACCCAGATCTGATGGAGCGTGGTGTTGCCTGCGCCGTTCGGGTAGTCGTCGCACTCGAAGCGGCTGCCGGCACCGCGGATGCCCCAGTGGTAGGCGCCCCCTTGGTAAAACGGGAACTCCGTCATGCGGTCGTCTCCCGCCTGGTTGAAGGCGGAGCCGGCCGAGGCGGGGAGGTTCGCGGTGTGGCCGGAGAGCAACGTGTAGCCGCTGTTCCAGTAGCTTGCGGAGTTGCTGCCGAGGCCCTTGATATAGTTGAGGAGCCCCGCGGAGGCAGACCTGAAATGGATGACGCGGGAGTGGGCGCTCGATGTACAATACAAGCGGGCGGTCGTCGCGGCCGGCACCATGGCCTGCATTTGGGCTACCGAGAGGTGGCTGTAGCCGGCGGTCGGATCGAGCGGGACCGTGCCTGGCACGGTGGGGTTGTTCTGTCCGCCGGGGTGGGCATACGCGAGCACGAGGGTCCAACCCCCCGAGTCGGTCGTCATGTCACAATACATGTTCGACACGGGCTGCGCGCCGACGCCGTCCGGATCGATGGGGTAGATGCCACTCGGCGAGCCGGGCGAGGCCGCGTGCAAGGCGTTGCAGCTGGTGGACGCATTGGCCAGGAGCGAGGCGTTGACCGACCTGGAGAGCTTCCATTGCGTGTTCGCAACGAGGCACATGACCTCCAGATCCTCCCCAGGGCTGACCGATGTTTTGGACACCGTGCTGGTCAAGGTCGCGGCGTCCACGAAGCTCTGTCCGGCGCCGAGCCCGAGCGTCCAGCCGCCGGTGCCTCTACCGACCACGCGCACCGTGTCACCGACCGCACAGGTGGCCGGGAGGGTGACGGTAAGGCGCGACGCGGCGTTGGTGATGTAGCCGCTGTTGACGACACCTGTAGTCGCTGCGCTGATGGTATTCCAGGACAGTCCGCCGCTGCCGCTCCCGGCAGGGCCCGCGGGCCCCTGGGGGCCGGTCGGACCCGTTGGTCCTATCGCGCCCGTCGCGCCCGCCGTGCCTTGCGGTCCCATCGGCCCCTGCGGTCCCATGGGACCTTGCGCGCCGTCAGCGCCGGCCGGACCTGCCGGACCCATGGGACCCATGGGACCCTGCGCGCCGTCAGCGCCGGCCGAACCTGCCGGACCCATGGGACCCAGGGGACCCTGCGCGCCGTCAGCGCCAGCCGGACCCGCCGGGCCCATGGGACCCTGCGCGCCGTCAGCGCCGGCCGGGCCCGTTGCGCCGACCGGACCGGCAGGCCCTTGAAGGCCCGTCGGGTTTCCAACCCAGTTGCCGGCGGCGTCGATCACGAGGGTGTTGCCGATGGAGACGGTGGTCGGGTGGATGTCGCCAATCGCGTCGCCTGCGACTAGGGCGTAAGGAACGCTACCGATCTCTGAGCGCGGGCTCATTTCCGGATCGGACCCTACGGTCATTCCGAAGTAGCGCGTCGAGCCGTCGAAAAGCCCTGCGGGGAAGGGCACGATGGTGCCAAGTACGGTCGAGTAATAGCCCGTGTCGAAGGTGATGGACTGCTGCTCGCTCCACAGCGGCACGGTCGCGTTCGGCGAGTCGTAGATGGCAAACAGCACGTTGAGCGTGCCGGCCACGGGCTGGCTGCTGCCGTCCCACAGGCGACCCTGGTGCGTCAGCGTCCCGGGCACGGCTGCGGAGGCCGCGCCCGTCACCGCTGAAGCCGCCACTGCCATCGCCGCCACGACCTTCCGCACCCGTGTTGTCTTCACCGTGGGCTCCTTTCCAAAAAAAGAGATCCCTCAGCATCGCTCGGTCAGGGGCTCGTCGTCAAGACATGCCTTCGTGCTCACGAGGCTTGCGGACGAAGGCGAGGCGCGTGACCGGATTTCCAGAGCTGTCCAACGTCGCTGTCGATCCTAGCTTCTCACCGCGCCAAGATGTCTCGGACAAAACCACGTTGCCATGCTCTTTGCTCGCAGGTCGGGCTCCGGTGACCTGGCAGGCGTGGTCGCACGTGGTCCATGGCTTGCCCCGTTCCCCCTGGTGGACTTGGCAAGGGTGCCGTCCTAGCGTTGACCCTGCGTGGGGAGCTTCCCGCGGTGAGGCAGGGGTCAGGTCGGCGCCGATTCCGCGCGGCTCTCCAGGGCGGCGAGGCTCTCCAGGGCTCGACGTTCCAGGCTCTTGGCCCCGCTCGCACGGGCCAGCGCCAGGGCTTCACGAACGTCCGCCAAGGCCGCTTCTTGTGAGGTCGACGCGGCCTGCTCCCCTCGCAGCCGCAGGATGTCAGGAAGGAACACCAGCTCCTCGTGCGATCGCGCGAACACCAGAATTTTGTCG
This sequence comes from uncultured Polyangiaceae bacterium, assembly GCA_964383995.1. GTDB lineage: Bacteria > Myxococcota_A > Polyangia > Polyangiales > Polyangiaceae > CAYLJT01. Next base: position 19,265 of record CAYLJT010000008.1, on the reverse strand, counting down.
GTGAGGGCACGAGCCTGTGCGGTGTGCCCCGAGGCGCGCAGGGCTTCGATCAGCACCAGGGCCACGAGCGTCGAGCAGGTGGAGACCTCGACGAGTCGCTGGTCCAGGTCGTCGAGCAAGGGCTGAATCTCCTCGATGGGCAGCGGTCCGCGACGCGATCTCGCGAACAGCGCGAAGGCGCGAGCTTCCATCAGGAGACCGAGATCGGGCGCTGCGGCGCGAACGGCCTCGTGGGCTTCCTGCTCGACGACGTGCAGTGGATCGCGCCGCAGGTAGCGCAGGCGCGCTCGCACGACGTGCGCGAAGGCCGGCAAGACGGGCACCGGGGTCTGTGCCGCGAGCGCGAGCGTGATCTCGGCTTCTTCGAGCGCGCGCTCCGGCTCGCCGACCACCCAGCGCACGCAGGCGAGATGACCGAGCGCGACGGCGCGCCCCGGGAGGTTGCCATGAAACGGCGAGGGCTCGTGCTCCGCAGGAACCAGGCCCTCGAGCAGACGCAGGGCGGTGGCCAGATCGGCCGTGAAGAAGGCCGTGTAGGCGCGCGTAAAGATGCCGGATTGCCGCAAGCTCGGAGCGAGATCGTGTGCCCGTTCGATGGCTTCGAGCTCGGCGTGGAGGCCCACCGAATGGCGATATTGCGCGACGATCATGTTGTAGTTGCACAGGTTCAAGATCGCCGAATAGACCGCCTGCGGCTCGCCGAGCGAGCGCGCGAGCTCGATGGCGCGCTGGTAGACCGCGAGGGGATCGCGACCCGCGAAGGTGGCCTTGAACGAGCTGGAGCTGAGCTGGCGGCACATGGTGCCCACGATCTCGAGCTCGAGCCTGTCGCGCTCCGAGCCCTGCGGCAGGCGCGGCAACAGATCGAGCGCGCGCGCGCACAGCGCGATGGCGTCCGAGGTCGCGAAGCGCCGGCCGGCTTGCAATCCCGCCGCGGCGTACGCGGGGACCGCGCGGGCCGCGTCGGCGCCGGCGTCGAAGTGCTTCGCCAGCAAGTGCGATATTTCACCGGCCAAAGGATCGCGCTCTAGCGCCTCGGCCACCAGCCGATGCCAACGCTGTCGCCGCGCTGCGCTGGTGCGCTCGATGCACACTTCTTGGACCAGCGCGTGGGTCATGCCGTAGCGATCGTCGGGCAGCGCGGTGAGAAACAGCGCGCGGCGCAGCAGCGAATCGCACACGTCGTCGACCTGCTCGATGGGCAGTTCGAGGGCCGCCGCGACGAGGTGCGTCGAGAACTCCGAGCCGACCACGCTGCCGGCTTCGAGCACCCGCTGCTCCTCCGCAGTCAGCCGGTCGAGCTGCATGTCGAGGAGCTGTTTCACGCTGGCCGGGCGGTGCGCGTGCACGTCGTCGACGGAGACCGTGAGCCGAGCGCCATCGTCGTGCTCGGCGATCATCCCTCGCCCCACCAGCTCGTCGATCAGCGCCACCACGAAGAGCGGTGTGCCGCCCGTGATCCGCGCGACGAGCTCGCTGAACGCCGGCGGCAGCGCGTGATCGGGGAAGCGTCGATCGAGGAAGCGTTGCACCTCCGCGAGGCCGATGGGCGAGAGCTGCGCGAGCGTCGCCCCGAAGCGCAACGTCAACGAGCGCACGAGGGAGGCGAGCGGGTGGCCAGTGCTCTGGCTTTCGGCCTGGCGGGAGGTGCCGATCAGCAAGAGCTTCGCGCGATCGCGACGTTGACCCAGCATCGCGAGCAGATCGAGGGTCGCGAGATCGGACCACTGCAGATCCTCGAGCACGAGCACGAGGGGCTCGCGCGAGGTCAACGCATCGAGCGCCTCGCACAGCTCGCGAAGCAACCGCGTCTCGCTCCCCCCGGTCGCGCGGCGCCGCGCTTCCGCGAGCTCACCGTCGTTCAAGAGATGAGGCAATTGCGCGATGAATGTCGGCGCATAGCGAACGAACGTTGCGAGCACTTGCGTCCCACGCTGCCGAGCGAGCGCCGTCAAACCCTCGACCACCGCGAGGTACGGCTCGGGTGTGCCGTGCTGTTCGAAGCACGCCCCGGCGGCGACGGCCGTGGTGCGCGGATCGAGCTCCGCGAGGAAGGTGCGCACCAAGGTCGTCTTTCCGATGCCCGGCGGCCCCGTGACGAAGCACACTTGGCGCTGTCCCGCGCGAGCGCGCTCGAAAGCGCTGCGCAGCCGATCGAGGTCTTGGTCGCGCCCCACGACGAGCGCAGAAGCTTCGCCAACGGCCGTCGTCGGCGCCCCTTGGTCTTCCACGCCGAGGGCCGCGACGAAGCGATAACCGCGGCCAACGACCGTCTCGACGACACCTTCGCCCAGCACCTGTCGCAGCTCGTGCAGATGGCTGCGCAGCGCGCTCTCGCTGATCACCGCGCCGTGCCACACGGCGCGCAGCAGCTCGTCGTGCGTGACAAGGACCCCGGGGTGGGCCGCCAGATAGCTCAGGATCGCGAAGGGCTTCCTTCGTAGCGCGAGCAGCGTCGCCCCTTTCCACAGCCGCTGCTGATCGCCATCGAGCCGAAACGGAGGAAAGACGACCACGGGGTCGCTCCCTTAAACCGGCGCGCAGCGCGAGGCCAGGCGGAGCGCGGACGCATCCAACGCGGATTGGACATGGAGGCTGTGATCCAACGCGCATTGGACGGCACTGGACATCTGCGAACCGCATTGTCCGCTGCATGAGACGACTTCGACCCATCGTCGCCGGGACCGACTTCAGCCTCTGTGCCGAACAGGCCCTGGCCATGGCCGTACGCATGGCGTCGTCCGTCGTCGGGACCGCGCCCGTGACGCTGGTTCACGTGTGCGAGCTCGGCGCCGACGAGCGCGACGATGAGCGACGCCTTCGGCACAGCGCCGAGGCGCTGGCCGAGATTGTGGCCGCGTACCGAAAGCGTGGCGCCACGATCGCCGCCGTCGTGCGCGGGGGCACGCCCTGGGAGAAGCTCGACAACGTCGCGGCGGAGGTGGGCGCCGCGCTGATCGTGATCGGCCGCCACGGGCGGGGACGCGGCAGCGGCCTGCCCATCGGCTCCGTCGCCGAGCAGCTCGTGCGCTCCGCGAGCCGCCCCGTGCTGACCGTCCCTTTGGACTTCGTTCGCCTCACTGCCGAGACGAACCGCAATGACCGCCATTGAGAAAGGAACTGACCATGAATAGCCACAACGTCCTTGGTTCGATTCAAAAAAGTACAAGCCGCAACCTCGCCCGAGCCCTCGGTGCGGGCCTCGCGGTAGCGCTGCTCTTCGGCTCCAACCTGGCCTCTGCCGAGGAAGACCGCTCGGGTTGGAACCTGCGCTTTACGCCCGTGATTGTGCCGTCGATGCGCGGCTATGACGTGGGCGGCGGCATCGATCCCGAGATCGGATACACGCTGGATCGCGGGGCCGCGCGTGTCGGCGCGGGCCTGCGCGTGGGCGGCTACTACGCCACGAGCCTGTTCGGGATCGAGGCGATGCCTACCCTGCGTCTTACCGTTCCGGTCGGGCCCGTCGAGCCCTACGCGGCCTTCGGTATGGGCTTCGGTTGGATCGTCGACGACGGCCACCAAGGCATCGCGACCATGTCGCGTTTGGGCGTGGTTTTTCGCGTCACCGACAGCCTCGCCCTCGGCGTGGAAGGCACCGTGCAAAAGATCGATGGCAGCCGGTTCCACTTCCCGTCCTTGGGCTCCAGCCTCTCTTTCGACCTGTAACAAGCGCGATCGCACTCGAAAGGGAGGCATCCATGACAACTTCTCGATCGCAGCGCGCGCCGCTCACGCGTGCGGACTGGCTCGTCCCGGCGTCGTTGCTCTTGCTCAGCTTCGTTCCGCTTGTGGGCGGTGTGGCTCGGCTCATGGCCGTTGCAGACGGCGTAGCGACAGCCGAAAACGCCCGATTTCTCCAGGCACCACTGCCCATCGTGATCCATGTGTCGAGCGCGACGCTCTACGCCTGGCTCGGCGCGTTTCAGTTCTCGCGCGGCCTCCGCCTTCGCTTCCCGAGGTGGCATCGCCATGTCGGTCGCGTCGTCGTGGCCTGCGGAATTTTGACGGGTCTTACAGGGTTGTGGATGACCCTTTTCTATCCCATCCCAACGCCCCATCAGGGTCCGCTGCTCGTCGTCGTTCGCGTACTGGTCGGTGCGGGCATGCTGGTCACGCTCATGCTTGGCGTAGCGAGCATCCTGCGGCGCGACATCGCGCGGCACGAGGCGTTCATGATCCGGGCCTATGCTCTTGCCCAAGGGGCAGGGACCCAGGTCCTCGTGCTGGGACCTTGGATGATTCTCACGGGAGAGTCGGAGGGGCTGACGCGCGACGTGCTGATGGCGCTCTCGTGGGGGATCAACGTAGTCGTGGCCGAATGGATCATTGCGGGCCGCCAGGGATTTCGCCCCTCCGTAGCCGCTAGCTCCTGATGCCCGTTGCGGCGCTCGCACCAGCGCGGGCGTAAATCACGCGCCATGGAGTAGATTCAAGCTTCGAGAACGGCGGAAGAGCGTTGGATATCCATCAGCTAAAGACCTTCATCACCGTGGCGCGCGAGGGCAGCGTCACGCGCGCCTCCGAGTTGCTCCACTTGAGCCAGCCCGCGGTGAGCGCGCACATCAAGGCCATCGAAGATGCCTTCGAGCTCAAGGTGTTCGAGCGCACGTCGCGGGGCATGACCTTGACGCTGGAGGGGCAACGGCTGCTCGCCAAGGCCGAGCTCGCGCTGAGCGCCCACCAAGCCTTCATCGAGGAAGGTGCGCGCATCCGGGCTCGGCTCACGGGCCGACTCCGCCTGGGCGCTGGGAGCAACACCGACCACGCCGCGGTCGGTCGCCTGCTCACCGCCCTGTCGGAGCACTACCCCGACGTGGAGGTGGCTCTGAAGCACGGCACGTCGCAAGAAATCCTGCATGGCCTGCGCGCGGGCTCGCTCGACGCAGGCTTCTACAACGAAGCCGGGAGACCGGAGGCGGACCTTACCGTTTACGAGGTGTCCAGCTTTCGCACCTACGTCGTCGCGTCCCCCGGGCTCGTCGCGGCCAGCGACGCCGTCGATTGGCAAGCCCTGTCCCACCTTCCCTGGATCTACCCAAGCGAGAGCGCTTGCTGCGGTCGCACGGCCGAGGAGCTGTTTTCTACCCATCGCTTTCGACCTACCCGGATCATCAGCGTCGACCGCGAGCGCCTGACGCGCACGCTCGTCGCCAGCGGGCTCGGCGTGGGCCTCCTCCACGCCGACACCTTCGAGCAGGCCCGCGCCCACGGGGAGGTCCATGCCATCGCCGTCTCCCCGTCCGAGGTGCGTGTCTTCTTCGCTCACCTCGCGAGCCGCGCGCACGATCCGTTGTTAGCGGCGGCCTCGCAAATCCTGGAGCAGAAATCTGGCATGTAAGTTCGTGTTACCTAGAGACCGGGACCAGCCAGGCTGTCACGCTCGCGGTGAGGTAAAGACCGAAGCCGTAGACCGTGTGGGTGGCCAGGCTCTTCAGTGAGCTGAAGAGCGGCGTCGCGGTCTTCGTGGAGGCGATTCCGGCGCCCAAGGCGGGCTGCAAGAGGAGCAGCGGCGCCGCTACGGTCACGATACCGATGAACAGGGCAGGAAGCAGCGTGGGTGAACGGGCCCATTCCAGCCCGAACGTCGCCAGTAGCAAGGTCGAGAAGGTCACTCCGGTAAGGTAGTGCGCGCTCCAGCCGAGCAGCAGCTCCCCCCTCACGGGCGCCGCGCTCGCGATGCTCTCGTGCATCAGCCGGCCCTCCGGCAGGTGCCCGATGAACCGCCCCAGGAAGGCGAAATTGAGCGATGGAACCCCGAATTGTTTCAGCACGAGCGCCCACAGGTCCATGAGCAGCGTGGCCCCGACGCCTACCACCACAGCACGCACGATGAGCTCGATTCGCGTATCCATGACCGTCCAAAGCCTCTCCTTGCCAAGCCCTTCTTGGCCCGAAAAAGGTGCGTCCTTGCTGGGCCGCCCGCCAATCGTATGTGCGGAGGGCAGCCCTCGAAAAAGCTGAGCGCAGCAGCCAACCGCGGCTTTGCGCCTCGCGCGTCGGGCGGCGCTGGTCGCCAGCGCGGCCTCGCAAAAAAAATTGTAACGCCCGGACCCCTTGGCGACACGAAGGGGTGCGAGCGAGGAGCGCAGCGAACGCGCCCTCCCGCATCACCGCCAATTCCACCAACCCGCAACGATCCTTCGTTGTCGATTCAGGAGATCCTTTGTCCATGTTCAAGTCGACTCTTCGCGCTTCGCGCTTCGCGCTTCGCCAATATGTCTCGGACACGATCCACGTTGGCCATGCTCTTGCCATTGGGCTCGGCGCTCACGGCCTGCACGGGAATGGGCTCCGGGGTCGTCGATGAGACGTCGTACGGCGTCGCCGAGCTGGCCCTTTGCCCAGCGCCTTCGACGCCCGTCAGCTTCGGCGTGCCGGAGGTGGTTTTCCAGGCGGCTGGCAGCGATCTGACTCAACCGGGCTTTGGCGTTGCGGGCGACTTCAACGGCGATGGGGAGACCGACGCCGTGTTCCTCGACGGCCGAGACAACGTGCTCTCCACGGTGCTCGGTACGGGCGATGGGACCGTATTTGTTGGGCATGACCAGCTCGCGCCCTACACGGCGCCGTTCTACTACCCGCAGGGCTCGGCGACGCTGGATTTCGAAGGCGACGGCGACCTCGACCTTGCCTATGTCACCCAGGGCGGCGCAAGCTTGGTCATCGCCCTCAACGACGGCTCGGCCAACTTCACCCTCGGGCCGCGGCTCGTGATCCCCGCGACCTACGGCATGAAGCGCCTGGTCACCGGCGACTTCGACGGCGACGGACGCCCGGACGCTGCTATCGTGGCCAACCTCAGCCGCAAGCTGCAAGTCGTCTTGAACACCGCGGGCGGCCTGGTCGTGGGAGCCGCCATGTCGACGGGCAATTACGCCCCCTTCGACATCGCCACGGATGACCTGGATCAGGACGGTCATCCCGATCTGGTAGTGGGCGTGACCGGCCCGACACCGTTTTATGTCTACCATGGCAACGGCAACGGCACCTTCACGCAGGTCGCGGCGCCGGTGCCGGTCGGTCAGGCCCCGAATGGCGCTTCCACTACCGGCTTGCTGCTCACCGATCTGGACGCCGACGGCCTCGCCGACGCGGCCTACGTGGAGGCGACCACCCACGCCGTCCATGTGTTTCGCAACGTCTCCAGCGCAGGCAACCTGGCCTTCGCCAACGAGTCGGCCTCGGGCAGCGGCCCCTACGTTTTGTCGGAAGCCCTGTCCGATATCTGGCTGACCGCCGGGGACTTCGACGTCGACGGCAAGATCGACCTCGGCGTGGTAGGCAAGGTCTTCACGGTGGGGGCAAGGTTTCACGTGCTGACGAACGCCACCAGCTCACCAGGAGCCATCGCCTTGACGCTACCAGCGAGCCCCTTCGTCATCAACTCCAATGGTAAGACCAACACCACGCCGCGGGGCGCCGTCGTGGCCGCGTTCAACACCCAAAGCTGCGGTGCCCGGGCGGAGCTTCTGTTCGCCTCGAACAACAACACCGCGGCCGACTGGAGCATTCAATACGTGCGAAACACGACGGAGTAAGGAGGCCGAGCGCGGGCCCTGCCCATGAGCCGCGGGCCCGCGTTTTTTCACGCTGCCGAAGCTTCTCTCCCCAATCGCGCCCGACTGGTGTAGCCTCGCGCCCCACGAAAGAGGTACCCATGTCCATCGTTCTCTACCATCACCCCTTCACGCGCGCCGCCAACGTCGTCTGGATGCTCGAAGAGGTCGGCGAGCCCTACGAGCTGAGCTACGTCGACATCAGCGCGGGCGCGCACAAAGCGCCCGAGATCCTCGCCCTGAGCCCGATGGGCAAGCTCCCCATCTTGGTCGACGGCGATGCGGTCGCCACCGAGTCGGCCGCCATCGCCATGTACCTTGCCGATCGCTACGCGTCGGGGCGTTTGGCTCCCACGTTGGATGATCCGGCGCGGGCCACCTACTTTCGCTGGACGTTCTTTGCGCCTTCGGTCATCGAGCCAGGCTCGATGGCGAAGGCGGCAGGCTGGACCTTCAAGGAAGGTCAGGCCGGCTGGGGCAGCTACGACGCGATGATCGCCGCCATGGAAGGCGCGCTCGCGGGACGCGACTACGTGCTCGGCGACAAGTTCTCGATGGCGGACGTCGTGTTCGGAGGCACCATCCGCTACATGCTCATGTTCAAGATGCTCGAGCCCAAGCCGCTCTTCACGGCGTACGCCGAACGGTTGGGCGCCCGCCCCGCGTTGCAACGCGCGACCGCGAAGAACACCGCGATCGTCGCCGAGCACGGCCTGGGGCGTTGAGCGCCCCAGCCGCGCACCTTCCCACATCGCCGTCCCTTCCCCGGGCGCACACCCTGGCGCGCCCGGTCAATCCTTTTGGCGCTCTCGGCAACACGGCCTCCCGGTATCGCTGGGTACACTGACGTCCTCCTGATGGGCTGACCGGTGGCGGTCCTCCCGTAGGGAGGTTCATCGTACCCAAGGAGCGGCAGCCGCCGTCCACCCGAGACCACCATGACACGACGCCCGTTCTTCGTGCTGTATGCCTCCCGGATAGGCCCTGCGGAACGGCGGCCATGGCTGGGGTAGACAGGGCGATGACGGCAGCCGAAGGCCCCGGGAGCCCCGCGCCGCGCGAAAGCCTGGAGCGCACGGCGTTCGGGGCGCTCGTGGCGCTGCTGCTCGCGCCCGTCGTCGCCCACGGCGCCTGGCGTCCCTGGGTGCATGTCCTCGGGCCCGCCGGCACCGCCATGGAGGTGACGCTGGCCGCGCTGCTGGTGTCTCTCGTCATCGTCGTCGCGCAGCGTCTGCTAACCGCCCGCGCCGCGTGGTCACCGCTGATCTCAGGCCTGATCGTCGCGCTCGCTTTGTCTGAGACATGGTCGCTCGGCGCCGCCGGCTGCCTGAGCCTGCTCGGCGTCGCGGGGGCCACCGCCAGGATCTTACCCTGGCTCTCGCCACGTCTTCCCACAAGCCTGGATGGCCTGTTCCGTCGCCAGCGCGGGCTGACCGTCCTGTACGTCCTCGTCGCCCTCGGGGCCGTCGTTTCGACTGCGCGCCTCAGCGTCTTCATCGGCGACCCGACGCAGGTAGAAATGCAGATGCTGCCCGGGGACAAGTTCGTGGAGACTCACAGTTGTCTCACCGCCTATGTGCGCGCCGCGTCCCTCGCCCGCGAGGGCGCCCACAACCTCTACGACGACACCTTTTGGTACGGGTCCAATGGACTACCACCCCTGCCTGAAGGCACCGAGCCTCCCTACCCACCCTTCTCCCTCGACAACTTCAGCTACCCACCGCCCTTCTTGCTGGTGGCATCGCTGCTGGCGCCCTTGGAGGGCGACTTTTTCGCCCAGCGCGCGCTGTGGTTCGGTCTGAACGGGCTTCTGCTGGCCGTGGGTCTATGGGTCGCGGCGCGCTTCGGCGACGGCTCTGACTCCCACCGAGCGCTGCTTCTTGCGCCGCTCTTCTTTGGCAGTCTACCCATCCTGCTCACCCTCCAGATCGGCAACTTCCACATCGCCGCGGCGGTGTTGGCGATCATCGCGTTGGTGGCCATCGAGCGCGGTCAGACCGCGCTGGGCGGGGGCCTGCTCGCCCTGACCATCCTATCCAAGATTTCGCCAGGCGTGCTTGGCATCGTGCTCTTGGCGCAACGACGCTATCGCGGCGCAGCCTTCGCGGCCGGCTTCGGAGCGCTCTTGCTCGGGCTGTCCCTGCTTTGCTTCGGCGTGGACCCCCTGGTTTCGTTCGTGAGCTACGCGCTGCCCCGCCTCAGCTCCGGAGCCGCGTTTCCGTTCATGGAGACGGAGAGCGGCATCGTCACCAACATGGCGCCCTTCGGGATCCCCTTCAAGCTCCAGCTCCTCGGCGTCCAGATCGCCGATCCGTGGGCTTTGGCGCAGACGATCGCGCGCGTCTACAGCGTCCTGCTCGTGCTGCTCGCGCTCGTTGCGGCCCGCTCGCGCGCGAGTCGCCGCGACAAGCTCGTCCTCTGGTTGTTGCTGCTGTTTCTGGCCGCGCTCCAAAGCCCGTTCTCACCGGCCTACGCGACCATCGGCCTTTTGTGGGCGACGACATTTCTTGCCATCGAGGTGCGCAGCTTCGTCCAGGGCTTGGGGCTCGTCCTGCTCTGGTTGGCAATCCTTGTCGTGGCAACGGGTATGTCCGCGGAGGTCAAGGCCGTTCAGAGCCTGGGTCAGACCGCGCTCTCACTTGGTTTCGCTTCCTGGGTCATCGTACGCGTCGCGCGCCGACGGGAGCCCGGGACCTTGGCTGCAACTTCGCCGAACGCTGGGAGGAAGACATGAAGGTTGGTGTCATTGGTGCGGGTCCCTCGGGGCTTACGACGGTCAAGCAGCTCCTCGACGAGGGGCACGAGGTGCAATGCTTCGAGAAGAGCGGCGACATCGGAGGAATCTGGCAACGCAGCGCCGATCCCGCGGCGGACGCCGAGGACATGAAGGTGTTCGACAACCTGATCCTGACCATCTCGATGAAGCTCATGAGCTATTCGGATTTCATGGTATCGGGTGACCGCGTTTTTTACACCCACGCGCAATACCGGCAATACCTCAACGCTTACGCCGAGAAATTCGACCTCCGTCGCCACATCGCGCTCAACGCCCGGGTCGATGAGGTCAAGAAAAACAAGGACGGCACCTGGTCAGTCAGCGCGGTCCTGAACGGCGAGCGACAGACGCACCAATTCGACGCCGTGGCGGTGTGCAGCGGACCCTTTCAAACGCCCGATGAAACCAGCGTGCCCGACATTGGCAAGTTTAGCGGGGAGGTCGTGCACTCGTCCAAGTACCGCAACAACAAGCGGTTCGTGGGCAAGCGCGTGTTGGTCGTGGGTCTCGCCGAGTCGGGCGCCGACATCGCCCGCGAGGTCTCGGACGTCACCGCGTCGTGCGCCCTGTCCATCCGCTCCTACAGCTTCCTCATTCCGCGGGCTCACAACGCCGAATACGCCACCGACGCGACCGCGACGCGTGTCTTGGTCTACGATCATTTCGTGCGCTCGATACGGCAGCGCTTCCCCGTGCCCGCGCTCCACGGCGACAGTCCACTGGAGACGGTAGCCTTCCATGCCCTGGCCTGGACCTACGGTCTGACCGTTGGCATCTACGACCACCTGGCCGCCAAGCTCAGCGAACCGCCCGCCCAGCGCCCGGAGAAGAACGTGCTCGGTGAGCCCGCCGATCCACCCAAGCTCGATGTCGCCTGCGAGTGGACGAAGGAGCACGTCGACGCGATCAACGAATGGAACAAGCGCTCCCACGGCTTCCGCAGCAACTGGAGCCAGCGCATCCTGTTCTCCAAGAACGTCAGCTTCATCCCGAACATCGTCAACGGCAAGCTCCGCGTCAATGACAGCGGTGTGGAGCGCATCTCTCTACAGCGGGTGTTCTTCAAAGATGGCCATGCCGAGGATTTCGATGCCATCGTCTTGTGCACCGGGTTCAAGAAGGACTTCTCGGCCCTGGGCGCCGATCTCGCGGTCAAGGACAACAACGTCCGCAACCTGTACAAGCATGCCTTTCCAGCTCACCACGGCGGGCGCCTGGCCTTCATTGGCTTCGTCCGACCTTACACCGGTGGAATTCCCATCGTGTCCGAGATGCAAGCCCGCTATTTTGCCCTGTTGTGCAGTGGCAAGCACAAGCTCCCCGCCGACGTGGAGCAGCGCATTTCGCGGGAGAAGGCCTGGGAAGACGAGATGGTCTCTCTCAGCCCGCGCCACCCCGAGACCATCCCTTCGCAGGCCATGTTCATCGACGGGATCGCCAAGGAGATTGGTTGCCTCTTGCCCTTCTCCGAGCTCGCGCGGCGGCCACGCTTGCTCGTACGCCACTGGTTCTATCCGTTCAACCAGGCATGCTACCGGTTGACCGGACCGCACAGCGATCCGGAGGGCGCGCTGCGCGAAATGATGAGCGACAAGGACGGTCCTGGTGGCGTCTTTTCCAGGGCCATCTTGCTCTTGCCCATGTTGCTCTTGCCGAGCTTCATACACCCCCACTTCATCCTTTTTGATCCTCCGCCGGCCGCGGCCACCTGATTGGCGACGAGCGATCGCACGGCGAAGGTGCCGTCTGGGCGATGGCTCAGTTCGTCGTAGAGCCTGTCGTCAGGGAGCGTCGGTACTCGGCGGGGGTGTTCCCGGTCCAGCGCTTGAACGCGCGGTGGAACGCGGTCACATCCAAGAAACCGAGCAGGAATGCCACCTCCCCGATGGAGATGCGCTGGTCTTTCAGGTGATGGAGGGCGCGGTCGCGGCGTAGGTCGGATAGCACCTCGGCGAAGCTCGTGCCCTCGCTCTGCAGCCTGCGCTGCAGGCTCCGCTCGCTCATGTGCAGTTTGCTCGCGATGGTGGCCACCGCCGGCTCCCGCTCCGGCAGCTCGTCCATCATGCACCGGACCACGATGTCTCGGAAGCGATGGCTCTCGGGTAGCTTTGACAAGAGGACATCGATCTGGCGGTCGAGCAGCGCAAAGAGCCGCTTTTCGGCCGAGCGCTGCGGTCGGTCGAGCGCGGTCCGTTCGAACAAAAGCTCGCTGCGCGCGCAGCCGTAGTGCACGGGCGCGCGGAAGATCCGTTCTTGCTCGCTCACGCTCTCGGGCCGTGGGTGGGAGAAGCACACCGCGCGCGGCGCGAGGTCGTCCCCGGTGCACAGGCGCCCGTTCAAGACAGCCATCGCCAGCATACCTTCCACCGGCTGTCGCGGTCCGATCTGCTCGGGCACATGTCCGTGCCTGAGCCGAGCCACGTCGCCCTCCTCTTCGAGCGTCAGGTACACGCCTTCGTGGATCAGGCGAATGTAGCGCCCCACGACGCGGTAATGCTCGCGCAGCGTGGGGCAGCTCCGCACCGCGAAGGACAAGACGTCGAAGTGATCCGGAGGGAAGCGCCCCGCCCACTCGGCAAGGTGGACCCCGAAATCTTGGTCGCCGGTGCGCCGCACGGCCTCCTCCCACAGCCGCAGTTCCATCGCCTCGGGCAGATAGGCGTCCGGGTCCGCGAGCTCCATCGGGCTCAGCCCCGCTGCCAGCAAGAGCTCCGGCGGCGAAACCCCTGCGTTGGCGGCGGCGCCCACCACGGCGAGGATCGTCTTGACGGGGCAATCTCGACTCACAGCTCTCGAATGTACGGGCCGCTGGCGGGCCCGGTCAATGCCCCGCGCGCAGGAGGGGAGCGACGACCTTGGGTGTGATTTTTCTTACGTCATCGGGCGCGGGGAAGGGCAGCGGCCGACCTTGTGGAGACCGATCGAGGATCGTGCGCCCGAGCGCGCCTCCCTACGGGCTGGTCGTCCAGGTCGGTACATACACCACGCGCTTCTCCTCTGCGTCCTGCACGAGGAAGTAAAGCCCCCCGCTGTTTCCCGTGACCCCGAGGATCTGCCCTCCCGGGACCGCCCCGAGGTCGGTCGCCACAAAACGGCGCTCCGGCGCGCCATGCTCGTCCCAACGTACGACCCCGCTCGGAAACAGTCCGCACACGCTCCTTCCGCAACGCCTGAGCGCGCCCTGCTCGTAGCCTTCGCCGAAGTCGACGAGCGTGGTGCCAAGCTCCTCCGAGCCCTCCGGCGTGGTTCGGGTCAAGGCGTAGCCGCAGGTGGGGTCGGTCGCTGTCGTCGGACTGCAGGTGAGATAACCCACGGACCAGAGCGTGCGCGCGTCGGTCAGCGCGCTCGGCAGCGCGTTCCAGAGGGTGTCCGGCGGGGTCAGGACGGTGGTGAAGTTGGGCTCTTGTCCAGAGAAGATGCCGGTCGGGCCGCAAGCGGTGACCAGGAAGGTGCCGCCCTCGGGGGCCATCTGGAAGGCCCAAATTCCCCGGCCCGCGTGGACCATCGGCGACACCTTGCCATGGCGGTCGACCCGCTCCACCACGCTATCGGCGCCGCCGTCCTCCAGCCAGGTGGATACCTCGTCGGGCGCGCCTGCGGCGGCTGGAAACACGTACAGGTTCCCCGCGTCATCCATGTCGAGCAGCTCGCCCGCCGCGACCGGGCTGCCATCGTTGGTCAGAGCGCAGCCGCCGCGGCCCGCCAGGCGTTGCACCCGCTGCTGCTCGTCGCTGCCGATCGCGATGGCGAGGCCGTGCTCGCTCGCGACCAACGCGGTGACGCCCGCGGGCGTGTCCAGGTCGCAGACGACGCTCGGCTGGGAGCCCTCGCCCAGGCCCGTGGAGGTGTCGGCCGAGCCCCCGCCGCACGCTGCCAGAAGCGCGGCCAAGGCTAGCGCGCCAGCGCAAAGCGAGAGGGGAGGCGAGCACGGTCGACGGGCAGGGGCTTGCATGGGAGACCTTTCGTGGGGGATGGCCCAGGTGTAGCCGCAAGCGCCTTGTGTAAAAATGCTCTATCGTGCAGAATGGTTGTGCAAAAATGCAGAACCGATGAACTGGGACGACTTGCGCTTCGTTCTCGCGCTCTCCGAGGCCGGCTCGCTGCTGCGCGCGGCCAAGGCCCTCGGCGTCGATCACACCACCGTCGGGCGCCGCGTGGAGGCCGCGGAGAGCGCCCTTGGCGTTCGGCTGTTCACGAGGACCACGCAGGGCTACGTACCGACGGCGGACGCCAAGCGCCTCGTGGCGCCGATGCGGCAGGTGGAAGAGGCCGTGGCCTCGGTGGAGCGCGGGGCCCGGGCCCACGGCGGCGCCCTCGAAGGCATCGTGCGCGTGACCTCCCCGGAGACCTTCGGCGTCACCTACGTCGCACCTCGCTTGGCCACCTTCGCCCGCGCTCACCGCGATCTGACCATCGAGATCCTGCCCGCGGGTGAGATCCTCGACCTTGCCAAGCAACAGGCCGAGATCGCCGTGCGGATGTTCCGCTCCAAGCAAGAGAACCTGGTCGTGCGTCGGGTGGCGAGCGTCGGCTACGGTCTGTTCGCCTCCCACACTTACCTTGCCCAGCACCCGGTGCGCTCCAAAGACACCCTCGACGAGCACCCCATCTTGAGCGCCTCCGGTGCGAAAGACATCGAGACGGTGTGGCTGCGGCGGCTGTGCCCGAAGGCCCGCGCCTCCTTCGTCAGCCCGTTCTCCCTGGCCCTGCTGGGGGCCGCCCGGGCGTCCGCCGGGGTCGCCATTCTTCCGTGTTATCTCGGCGACGCCGAGCCCGAGCTGCGTCACCTTCCCATGCCCGACGAGCCCAGCGAGGCCGTATGGCTCACCGCGCACCGCGACCTGAAAGAGACGCCCCGGGTCCGTGCGGTGCTCGATTTCCTTGCGGAGAGTATGAAGAAAGACGCGCTGCTCTTGCGCGGGGCGCTCGCGCCATGAACGAAGGGCGCGCGCCCGATGGTCAGGTCGCCGGCGGTCGCGGACCCCGTGGCTTGCCGGGGTGACGCCTGGCCGGGGGCGGGATGATCTTCGCGTCTCGGACACGCTGCACCATGGTGCGAAACACGCGCTGCAGGCCGACCTCAATTTCTTTCGGCTCGCCGCACAGCGTCAGGGCGGCTGCCACCGACTCCAGGGTGGAGACATAGTCGCGCCGCGGCTCGGCCCGCAGCTTACCGTAGATGGAAGGTTGCGTGGGCTTCAAGGTCAGGCGGTTCAGCTTGCTCAACCAGGGGTTGCGCCACCACAGCGTTTTGGCCTTGGACCACGTGCCGTCGAGCACCACGACGCCCTCGAGCTTCGCTGGTGGAATCGACGCCCCACTGCGGGTCACGACCTCGCCACCCTCCGACTCCCGCGCCGGAAACAGCACCGCCCAGCGCTTCGCGTCGACCTCGTCTTCCCCCACCGCGTGCCCGAGGTTGCGCCAGCTCAGCCCCACCACGAGCTTGGCTTGGGGTAGACTGGCCACCAGGATTTGCGCGGAGCCGAGCACGGCGTCCTGCTCCTGCGGATGTTGCAGGATGAGCACGCGCCGCGCCGTTGGGTAGACGACGATGCGGTCGCACACGCAGGCGACTTGGGGGCGAAGGCAGGTGTCACAGCTCGGGGCGTCCACGTCGTGGAGGTTAGATCGGTTCGGCCTTCATTGCACGCGCTATCCTTGGGGCGCGTCGCAGCGCGTAACGGACGGAACAAACACCGTGGAAACTTCGCCGCACTGGCAAGGAAGGTACACGCTCGCCACGAACGCGCCGAGGTTTCGCCGCGACTCCAGCTCGTCGCCGTCGCCAAGCTCGACGATCAGGGTCTTGCCTTGGAAGGTGACCGTCAGGTCGGCCCCCTCGTGACGGCCCTTGAACGAGGGGTGGTCGAAGGCCCCGAGCAGCGTAAAAAGCCCTTCTTCGCGCAGCTTTTGTCGTGTTGGCGAGCGCAGACCACGGCGCAGTGACAGCTCCGGATCGAGCTTTGGCACGTCGCCGTGGAGGGGTAAGGTCTTGCGCTCGCTGAGCGCCGCGTTGCCGAAATAGTGCAGACCGCGCTGTCCGTACAGACGAAAGAAGTAGGGGATGTCGCCGCGCGCGAGCTGCTCGCTTTCGGCGCCGAGCAAAGGGGGCCACAAGGACTGGGACGGCGCGACGTATTCGTCGGTGCCCCGCAGCGTTACCCGGATGGGCGTCTCGCGCAGGCCCGGGAGGTCGCTGAAGACCTTGGCGATGGCCGCCGCGTGGCGGTCCAGGAGGGCGAGCGTGACCTCATAGGCACCCGCCATCGCCACCAGATCCGCGACCTGGATGGGCTTGCCAAGGTAAGGTAAGACGCGCCGCACCCCGCACGCGTGGCGGCAGATCGCCGCGACCTCGGGGTCGGCGTCGGGCAGCAGCTTGGTCTCGGTCGGCAGCGACAGGTCGGCCAAGATCATCTCCACGTCGAGCGGCGCAAACACCATGTTTCCGTGCTCGTTCCTGCCCAAGGCCAGGTTCTCCCAGTGCAGGTCCGAGACACCGAGCCAGGAGAACAGCGCGAGCGCGCGGCCCACGATCGCGGCCAGCGCGCGCCGCTCGTCGGGGGCGAGCGCCGTCAGGGGTTCGAGGCGGACGCGCTCGACCTCACCCCCTTCGAGGGCGTGAATGTCCCAAAAGGTAAGGTCGGGAAGGAAGTCGAACGCACCTTCCAGGGAGCTCCCGGAGGTCACTTCGTGGAGCAGCCGTCGAAGCGGGCTTTGGCTCGACAAAAGCAGCCACTCCCAGAGCACGGTGCGGGGCTTTTTGACCCTCGTTTCGCCCACCGTCACGCGACGCCCGAAATTGTGGCTGTCGCCGGCCGGATGCCGTTGGCTAGCTTCGCTCATGGGTTGCCCAGATCGCCGAGGGCGTATTGCAGCACGGTAAGGCCCGCGAGCACGGCCGTCTCGGCGCGCAAAACCCGTGCGCCGAGGCGCAGCGGCGTCGCACCCCGCTCGGCCAACAGCAGGCGTTCCGGATCCGACCATCCGCCTTCCGGGCCCACCGCAAACACCACCTCGACGGGTCTGCCCGGCTCGCGTGCCGGCAAGCTGTGGGGGGCCCCGACCGCGCGGTCGTCCAGCATGAAACGGTGCTGTGCGTCGCGCCACGCGGGCTCGTCGAACAGCCGTTCGAGCGGCATGGCAGGGCGCAGCTCGGGCACGCTCGCGCGGCGGCTCTGCTTCACCGCACGGAGCGCCTGTCCAGGCCAGGCGTGGACCTTCTCGTGGGCCAGGCCGGCGGGACCCACGGAGAACGCGCTGAACACCGGGATCATCCGCGTGACGCCGAGCTCGGTGGCCTTCTGCGTGACCATCAGCATGCGTTGCCGCGCGAGCACTGCGCACACCAACGTGATGCGCGCGTCCGACTCAGGGGAGCCCAGCAGTTGTTCGTAGACGACCACCTGCGCCCGCTCCGCCCCGAGGGAGCGCAGGCTGGCGCGAAAGTAGACACCCTCCGCGTCGCGCAGCGTGAAGGCCTCCTTTTCGTTGACCTCGCGAAAACGCAGCGACTTGGTGGCCCCCGCGTCGAGGGAGATTTCGGCGCCGACCTCGAGCTTCTTCGCGATGCGAATGGGTGCGTAGGGGGGACGAAGGTCGGGCATCCCGATCCATTTGCCACGGTCGCTCGCGGAGCGCGAGCCCTTCCCGCGAGGGCCCTTCGCGTGCTGAAAAAAATCGAGACGCGCGCGCGAAAGCCGTCGTACGATGGCCGGATGTTCGAGTCCGCGGAGCTGGGCCACAAAATTTCCAAAGAGCGTTTCGCCGAAGAGGCGCCCAAGCTGCGCGAGGCGTTGCTCGACGCGCAGTTCGATCTGGCCAAGGCAGCCCGCTTCCCCGTGGTCATCTTGATCAGTGGGGTCGACGGCGCCGGCAAGGGTGAGGTGATGAACCTCCTCAACGCGTGGATGGACCCCCGGCACATTCTTACCTTCGCCCACGACGCCCCCACCGACGAAGAGCGCGAACGCCCTCCCATGTGGCGCTTTTGGCGCGCGCTCCCGCCCAAAGGTAAGATCGGCATCTTCATGGGCTCGTGGTACACGATGCCCATCGTGCAGCGGGTCTACGGCGAGACCAAAGACGGCGATCTCTCGCGCAGCATCGAGCAGATGCTGCACTTCGAGCAAATGCTGGTGAACGAAGGGGCGCTCGTCCTCAAGCTGTGGTTCCACCTGTCGAAGTCGGCGCAAAAGCAGCGCCTCGGCGACCTTGCCAAGAACCCCAAGACCCGTTGGCGGGTCAGCGAGACCGACTGGAAGCACTTCGATCTGTACGACAAGTTCCGCAAGGTGAGCGAGCGCGTGCTGCGCGAGACCAGCACCGGTTCCGCCCCCTGGATCGTCATCGATGGCTCCGATCACCGCTTTCGCAGCCTGACCGCGGCGAGCGCCCTCCTGGAGGCCGTCCGCAAGCGCCTTGACACGCCGGAGCCGAGCCCCGTCGTCCAGGCGCCGCCCTTCGTGCGACCCATCGACGGCATGAACGTCTTGACCTCCCTCGATCTGGACAGGAAGGTCGACGAGGCAAGCTACGAAGACGAGCTCGAGAAGCTTACCCGCCGGCTCAGCCTCGCGACGCGGGACCCGAAATTCCAGAAGACCAGCGTGGTGCTCGTGTTCGAGGGCTCCGACGCGGCGGGCAAGGGCGGGGCCATCCGCCGCATTACGGGCGCCCTCGACGCCCGAAGCTACCGGGTGGTGCCCATCGCGGCGCCCACCGAAGAAGAGCGCGCGCAGCCCTATTTGTGGCGCTTTTGGCGGCACCTTCCCAGGCGGGGGCGCCTCGCGATCTTCGACCGCTCGTGGTACGGCCGCGTGCTGGTCGAGAGGGTGGAAGGCTTCTGCTCCGAGAGCGCCTACATGCGCGCCTACGGCGAAATCAACGACTTCGAAGAGCAGCTCAACGACCACGGCATCATCGTC
>CAYLJT010000007.1:0-30679 GCA_964383995.1 uncultured Polyangiaceae bacterium | reverse complement strand
TGGCAGTGCCTCCCTCGACATCGACCTCCGAGCATCCCGGATCATTGGCACCCGTCAAAGCGACGACTGTGCCAATTGCCAATAGGCCACGCAAGCCGATTCCGATGATCCGTCCCATGACACGCTCCCTCAAACCCCAGAACGGGGGATTGCTCCGGCGTTTCAAGCACCAACCGGGTGCTCGATCGTCGCCGTTCTGAAGGTGCAATGGCCGGGGCTCCCGGGAGCGATCACAAAATCGACCGTGCCCTCAACGCCGCTCCAAAAACGCCTTTTCCACCGCCCTTTCGAAGGAGGCCTGGCTCGAATGGGCGCGCAGCTCGCGGCCGACGAACATCGCCGCGACCTGGATCGCCATCGCTAACACCTTCGAATTGACGAGAAAGTGGCTCTCGATGGCGTCCTTGGGCTTCTTCAAGGCCCAATTCCGCAGACCATCCCGGATCTCCGTGTCCCAGCTCGTGACGCCGCGCCAATCGTGGAAGACCAAGAGCCGCCCGGCCCGGGCCAGCACCTCGTCGGCCCGCTCCATGTAGACCTTCGTCATGGCGAATTCGCCGCGCCCCTGCGCCCGCGTGACGATCATGTCCGGCTCGATGACCCACAGCTTGCCGCTGCAGCGGCTCGACGAGTAGGAGATGGCGTCGGCGTCACGAAGCCTCATGGGGGCCGGCACAATGTCTGAGACAAAGACCGAAAGCAATCCCATAGGATGCCCCTTCACGAATTTTGTCGTGGCTGCTAGCCTCCCCGTAATGACGCGCGGAGCGCCTTTTTTGCTGGCCCTGGCCCTCCTGTCCCTCGGCGCCTGCGCGAAGCCGCCCGGTCCTGTCTTCGTGAGCTTCGACACGGGGGCCGACAAGCCCAGCGGGCCCGACGAGTATGTCGCCGTCGGCCGCGCTCTGCAGGTCTTGGTCGCCGACCCCGACGTCCACGCCTGCGTGATCGGCCATGCCGACGCCACCGGCTCGTCCAAGCTCAACCAACAGCTCTCGTTGCGGCGGGCGCGCAAGGTCCGAGAGATTTTCATCAAAGAAGGCATCGCGCCGAGCCGCCTGACGGTGGCATCCAAGGGCGCGAGCGACCCGGTGGCCAGCAATCAAACCGAGGAGGGCCGCGCCAAAAACCGCCGTACCGAGGTGTTCTTTTATTATCCAAACCGCGGTTCGGCGGGCGAGCAATACGGCGTGCGCATCGAGGTCGAGGCCGAATAGGCCGAGAGGACAACCATGTTAGAAATCATGATGCTTATCGCTCTGACCAAGTCCATCGGCAAGGTGGTTGAGGGTAAGGGCCGTCCAAGTGGGAAGTACAAGGCCCTCGCGGTAGCGCTCTGGATCGGGGGCGAGATCCTGGGCTTCATCATCGGCGAGATTGCGGAGCTAGGCGGGGCGTCCTACGTCCTAGCGTTGCTCGGCGCGGCCACCGGCGCCTTCATCGCCTGGCGCGTAGCCGCCTCTGTGCCTGCCCTCGAGCCCGCGGTGGACGCAAGGGTGTTCGACTGAGTCGAGAACGCCAAGAAAGATTGCTCTGTCGGCTGGCCTAGGGCCCGTGCTAACGTTCTCCCCAAAGGTAATTTGGGGAAACGACATGCCAACCGTACCTAGGGGAGTTTGTGACAGCGGAGATGCTCGAGCGGGGGAAAAGGGAAGGGCAAACCGCTTCGCTTATGTTCTCTTCGTCCTGTTCGTGGCCCTGGCGGCCGGTTGCCAGTCGCTCCTGGGCCTCGACGAAGGAAAGGCGAGACCCCCGTCTTGTACGGACGGCATTCTGAACAACGGGGAGTCCGGCGTTGACTGCGGGGGCGCGACGGGCTGCAGTCGCTGCGCGGACGGCGGAAACTGTACTGGGGACGGCGACTGTGCGAGCGGGCTGTGCCGCGCTTCCGGCGAGGGCCTGGGAACCGTGTGTGTGTCTGCGACATGTGAAGACGGAGAAAAAAGCGGGTCCGAAACAGACGTCGATTGCGGGAGCGCTTGTGCGGCCTGTGGCGACGGCCTGGGGTGCGCGTCTGGTTCGGATTGCCAGAGTCAGGTGTGCACAGCAGGCATTTGCACTGCGCCAACGTGCACGGACGGCGCGCACAACGGGGATGAAGCCGCGGTTGACTGTGGGGGTAGCTGTTCCCTATGCGCGGACGGCTCTCCCTGTGGGGGCGACGGGGACTGCGCGAGCGGCGTGTGCACCAACAACACCTGTACTCCGGCCAGTTGTCACGATGGTGTCAAGAACGGCGCCGAGACCGATGTGGACTGCGGAGGCGACTGTCCAGCGTGCCCGGTTGCGCCAAGCTGCTCGGACGGCGTGCAGAATCAGGACGAAACGGACGTGGACTGCGGCGGCGACGCTTGCGGAGGCACTTGCGTTGAGGGGCAGGGCTGCCAGGAGGCGCTAGACTGCTTGGGCACCCTCGTGTGCATAGGCAGTCAATGCCAACTACCGTCTTGCGAAGACGGCACCCAGGACGGGAACGAAACCGACGTGGACTGCGGCGGCGGTCAGGGCAAGTGCGCCACGGGAGAATGTCCACGCTGCGGCAAGGGTAGGGTTTGCACCCTCGACAGCGACTGCGCGAGCTTCTACTGCGGCAACGGCGTCTGCTCCACGCGCATCGTGCCGATTTCCAACGTGGATAGTAACGCGGTACGTGCCATAGCGGTCGGGGCCGGCGCGGGCGCCGACACGAGGATCGCCGCGGGCGGAAATGTGCAACCCTCGGTCATCTCATTGGTCACGGCGTCCCTCGTCGTCACTTCCGGCCCGATGACGTCATCCGCGCCCATCGTATCGGTGGGTGTGAAAGCCTCCGCCTTCAGCGCAGCGGACAACAGCTTCGTCGTCGTCGGCAGTTACGCTACCGACAATAACGAGCTCGTCCAATGCGGTGCCTTCTCGTTTCCCAATTTGCTCCCTCAGCGTACGGCTGTCTTCGTGGCAAAAGTCTCCGCGGCTGACGCTACCTACGGAAGCTGCCTTTGGCTGCACACATTCGGCGTGGCAGATAGCACGACGCTCGACCAGGCTACCGGGGTTGCCGTTGACTTTACCGGGAACATCTTCGTTTCTGGGGACGCCTCGAATGGGTCGTTCGACCTGGACGGCGTGGGTCAGCCTATCAATGGCGCCTTTGACGCGTTCGTGATCAAGCTCGACATGCAAGGTACCGTCCAGTGGTCGAGATTCTTCAACGGGATCTCGATAGCCGCCGAGGTTCACGCAACGGGTGTCGCAGCCATAGGGACGGGTGTCATGTTGACCGGGTGGCTATTTGACAAAGCCACGTCGACTACGCCGGGGTCGGGCGTCGTAACCACCCTAGGAACCACCACGCAGGGCCGTGCCTTGCTAGCCAGGATCGACTCTTCTGGCGGGCTCGTCTGGGCGCACACCTACGGCTCCAGCACGGCGAAAGGTGTCGCCGTCGCCGTGGACCAAGCGGGAGACGTATTGATGGCAGCGTCAATCAATACGACCGGTTCCTTCAAGTCCAACGTGCCTGGAGAGGACCCCGCAACTTGCGGAAACATTGGTCCGATAGTTTCGCTGAAAAACGCCATAGCCATCGCGAAATACAGCGGATTCGGAGGAGCATGCCTTTGGTCGAGATCCTTTGGCGGAACCATCGATGAACAACCGCACGGCATTGCCGTGGACCCGCTCGACCTCGACCGCAGAGTCTACCTCACGGGCTCCTTCGCATCGACGGCGCTGTCCGCTGACGGGTATAGTATCGTGAACAACGGAAGCAGTGGGACCAAGGATATTTTCGTCATGGCCCTCGATTCCGGTGGCATGGTCCAGGGCGTCCGGGGTTACGGTGGCGCCGGCGACGATGACGCTCTGAGCCTTCGCCTGTTGCCCTGTGGAGGTGGTGTCCTGCTCGGGGGGCAGGCTTCTCCCCCGGTCAGCTTTGACGGTGAGCCCTTCGCACCCCAGCTTCAAACCCTAGGTGCCTTTTTGGCAAACATTGGAGCCATTCCGTGAAGAGTCCGCGACGTTTCTGGATGGCAGTGCTCTTGACCCCGAGCCTGTGGCTTGCCGGCTGCGGCACGGACGAGGTCAGCCCGCGCTGTGACGACCAGCTCAAAAACGGCGCCGAAACGGGCGTGGACTGCGGCGGCGGTTGCCAAGTCTGCGCGGACGGACAGAGCTGCATGGTCCACGAAGACTGCGAGAGCTCGCTTTGCGTCGGTGGCCAATGCCAAGCTCCTTCCTGCGCCGATGGCGTCAAGAATGGCCTCGAAAGCGACATCGACTGCGGCATGGAAGGTTGCCCACCCTGCGGAGACGGGAAGGCTTGCTCCGACGGCGCTCAATGCGAAAGCTTGGTGTGCGACGGCAGTCAATGCGCGGCGGCCGCCTGCGACGACAATGAAACGAACGGCGGCGAAACGTCGTTGAATTGCGGCGGACCTTGCCTGTGCAAAGACGGTGACCCGTGCGAAGACGCCGCCGACTGCGCAAGCTTGTCCTGCAAAGAAAACGTTTGTGCCCCTCCGACCTGTACGGACAACGCCTGGAACGGCGACGAGTCGGACATCGATTGCGGTGGCGGCACGTGCGGCGGCTGCGACACCGGATTTGTCTGCGACACTTCGGCCGACTGTCTGGACGGTGTATGCTCAGGAGGCATTTGCCAGGCGCCTACCTGCGTCGACGCGCTGCTGAACGGCAGCGAGACGGACGTCGACTGTGGCGGGCCCGACTGCCCTCCATGCGCCGACGGTCTCGTCTGTATGGACCCGCCAGACTGCCTGAGCAAGCTGTGCGACCAGGGTATCTGCCCGGCTCCGACCTGCAGCGACGGTGTGCAAAACGGGGCCGAGAGCGACTTGGATTGTGGGGATGCGGCATGCCCCTGCGCCAACCGCCTTGTGTGCGATACCAACGACAACTGCGCAAGCCACGCGTGTGTCCGGGGAAAGTGCAGCGTGTGGTCGCTGCAGGTGGGCGACGCCAACCATGACTTTGGCACGGGCGTGACGTTGGACAGTGCGGGAAACATCTACGCGGTAGGTTGGCTCAACGGAAGCGGCCGCGTGGCCCAGTACACGTTGGGAGGCGCGCTCGGCTGGGAGAACATCACGAACGGGTCAGGTAACTCGAGGGTGGAGGTGCGCGCGGTCACCACACTTGTAAAGAGCGCGAGCATGCAAGAGTATGTCATTGTCGCGGGGCGCTATCGCGGCGTAGGGGTAGGCTTCGGTTGCATGTCCCCTTTGCCCGACGTGATCGACATTGATCCCAATGACGGATTTTATCCTTATGATGGATTTCTCGCTGCGCTCGACCGCACCGACGGCCACTGCCTGTGGCAACGAGCCCTAACCTCGTTGGGTGTCGATGACGACGACAGCATCGACGCCCTGGCGGTGACCGCGAACGAGCAAATCTTTTGGACCGGGGCGTTTCGCTCCGAAAAGGTGCAATATGCGGACGCCCCGGCACAAGTCCACACGAACATGGGCGTTGGCACCGAGGACATCATCGTTGGCAGCACGAATTTCGATGGTGGCGGGGGGTACAACTGGTCCGTGTCGTTTGGCGGGCCAAACTCCGATCGGGGCCTCGGGATTGCCGTGGACTCGAACGACAACCCGGTCGTCGTCGGTTGGTGCGCGCCGGGGACCAACCTTGGCATGAACGGTACGGACTGCATGCCCGGAGTCGTCAGCAGCGGCGCGTACAACGGATTTGTCGCCAGGCTCGAAAAAAATAACGGCTATCAGGTTGCTTGGTCCTGTGCCCATAACAGCCCCAACTCGGGAAACTACTATTCACGCGCCGTCGCCGTGCACAACGGCGACGTGCTGGTTGCGGGGTATTATCCCGAGGGGGCGGGGAGCCTCGTGAAGTACGACTCTAGCTGCCAGTCGACACAGGCCGCTGTCGGTGACACCAACTCCGGTCGCGTCTTGACGCTGGCCGCAGGCCCCAACGCCGCGGTGCTTGCGACGTTTGACTCTCACCCCGTGAAGGTCGCCGGGTACGACTTTCAAAACGACTTCTTGACCAGTCACCTGATTCTGACCTGGCACGACTACAGCAACCTGTCGATCATCCAAGCGGCCGCCTTCGGGCAAGACGGTGGCCTGTGCGAGGTGCCGAACCTAATCAACTCTATCGAGGCTCCATTGGGCCTCGTCATCGACCCCAACAGCGACGCCGTCGTGGTTTCAGGCTCGTTCGTCGGCAGCGTCGACTTTGGCGCTGGGCCCCTTGTGGCTTTCGGCCAGCCCGACGCATTTCTTACCAACCTGGGCGTCATGCCAAGGTCGACGGCGGAGTAGAACCCTAGGTCGTCGTGTCGCCCGCGTAAGAAAAGACCTTCCGATCATGACAAAGCACATCCGTCGCCACTTCCTCCCCGTCCTCGCCCTAGGCGCCCTTCTCTCCTGCGCGCCCGCCTGTTCCGCCCTGCGCGAGCCGCTGACCGCTCCTGACGCGGGGGGACCACCCTGGCGCGAGCTTGCCACGCCGCGCATCGTGCTGCGCACCGACCTCGACGAGGACGACGCGCGCGAGGCCATTCAGAAGCTCGACGCGCTCTATCTTGCCATCGCAGAGTCGGGCTTTCCGCCCGAGCCCAAGCCTACCTTCCCCACGCAGGTCATCCTCTTCGAGAACGAGGCCGACTACCGAGCCGTGGCGCCGCGCGAAACCGGGGGCTACTTCTTCCGTCCGAGCGCCTTCGACGGATTCTTGTCTCCTACCGCCGTGCTGTGGGGCATACCCACCGAGTCGACGCTCCGTGTCTTTGCCCATGAGCAGACGCACTCCTTCGTGCGTTTCTATTACCCCCAGGCCCCGGCGGGCTTGAGCGAGGGTCTTGCCATGTTGTTCGAGACCATCCTCCTGGAAGATTCCGAGGCGGTGGTGGGCAGCCCTCATCCTTACCTCCGCTTTCGTCAAGGCGCCTCGTGGGATCAGCAGCCGATCCGCACCGGCTTCATCACCTACGTCCCCGTCGAGTCGGTGCGCTCGCCGCGGGACTTGTTGGTGCGCTTGGACGACAAGTTTCGACACGAAGAAACGACCAACAACGACGAGCGTCAGAAGGACGCGCGCCGCGTCACGGGCCTTTATGCCTCTGCCTGGGGGCTCGCGCATTTTCTTACCTTTGGGCCCCCCGACTACGTACGCCGCTTCGACATCTACCTCGACGCCCTCGCCCGCGCCGAAGGCTCGCCCGCGGAGGCCTACGGCAAGGCCTTCGGCGACCTCGACGAGGCGCGTTTCCAGGCCGATTTTCGCGGCGCGCTCACCCCCCGGGAATGGGGGCTCATGCGGGTCAAGCTGTCCTCTCCCACGGGCTCCACGGCGTCCGAACGAGAGCTGTCGAGCGGCGAGGTCCATCAAGTGTTTGCGTCGCTCTCACTCGGAACCGACCGCGGCTTGCGCGAGGCCGACGCGGCCGTCAAGGCCGACCCCAACTCGGTTGAAGCCCTCATTTGGCGCGCCCGCATGCGCGTCGCCCGCGAAGAGCTTACCTTTGCCGAGCAAGATCTCGAGCGCGCGGTCGAGCTCCGACCCAGCGACGTCGCCGCCAACTTCGCGCTCATCCTGGTGCGCCTCAAGCTCAAGAAGCTGTCAGAAATTCCAGTCTCTCTGGTGGACACACTGTCTCGTTCTCGCTCGGCCAATGTGCTCGCCATGTTGTCCACCATCATCGGTGCGCAAGACAACGACAGAAGCCTTCTTCTAGCGCGCCGCGCCATCGAAGCCGATCCAAGCAGTTGGTTCACCTACTCTGCCTACGCGAAGGCCTCGAAGCGCGCTGGAAACACGAATGAAGCGCTTCGCGCGAGCTTGATCGCCGAGTCTTTGCAGTCGAACGAGTACGAATAGGCATGCTCGGTGTGGGTAGTTCTTTCGCGGCGCTCACCCGCGCGGACGTCGCTAGCTACTTGCGATCCGACACGCGTCCGCCTAGACTTTAAGCCCCCATGGCCCTGCAGATCCCCATCGGCATCGACGACTTCCGCAAGCTGCGCGAGGCAGGGCTCGAATACGTCGACAAAACCAGCCTGATATGCGAGCTCATCACCCGCTCGGGGGTGGAGGTCGTCCTTTTGCCGCGCCCGCGGCGCTTTGGTAAGACGCTCAACCTGTCGATGGTCAGGTGCTTCTTCGAGAAGACGGACACCGACCTCTCGCACCTCTTTAAAGGCCTATCGATCTGGCAAGCAGGTGATGCCTATCGGGCGCATTTTCAGCGCTACCCGGTCATTCACTTCAACTTCAAGGGTAGCAAGGGACAGACATTCGAGCATTGCTTTGCGACGATCCGCGAGAAAATCATCGATCTGTACCAGGAACATCGGGTCGTGCTCGATAGCGGAAGCTTGAGTGATGTTGATGCGCGGCGCTACCGCGAGGTGCTCGACGGCGCGGCAGAGCGATGGCTCCTGGAACGGGCGCTGCTCGACCTTTCGAGCTACCTCCATGCGCACCACGGCGAGAAGGTCCTCATCCTCATCGACGAGTACGACGAGCCCATCCACGCGGGCCACACCCACGGCTATCTCGCCGAGATCCTCAACTTCATGCGCTCTTTCTTGGGTGCCGGGCTCAAGAGCAATGCGCACCTGTACAAGGCAGTCGTGACAGGCATCCTGCGCGTCGCCAAGGAAAACCTGTTCTCCGGGCTCAACAACCTCGGTGTTTACACGCTGCTCGCGCGGCCCTTCAATACCTGCTTCGGCTTCACCGAGCCCGAGGTCGTCGCGCTGCTCGAACGCAATGGCAGAAGCGACATGCTGCCTGCCTTGCGCGCTTGGTACAACGGCTACCTGTTCGGTGGGGAGGTCATCTATAACCCTTGGTCGGTGTGCTGTTTTCTAGAGCGCGAAGAGCCGCGCCCCAGGGCCTATTGGCTATCCACCAGCTCCAACGACTTGGTGCGTGAGCTCTTGGAGCGCTACGCGCTAGAGCTAGAGTCGGTGTTCGAGGTGCTGCTCGCGGGGGGCAGCATCGAGCGGCAGCTCGACGAAAACGTGGCCCTGGCGGAGGTTCACCGCAGCGAAGACGCACTGTGGAGCCTGCTCGTGCTCACAGGTTACCTCAAGGCGGAAGAGGTGCCGGGGGACGCCATGGAAGGTATCGTGCACCGCTTGTCCATCCCCAACCGCGAAGTGCGGGAGGTGTACGCCACCACCTTCCGGAACTGGATGAAGGACCGCATGGAAGGGCACGGGGGCAGCCTCGCCGAGCTGACGACCGCCCTGCTCGCTGGCGACGCGGCGGCCTTCGAAGAGCAGCTCCAAGCCTTCGTTTCCAACCTATTATCCTACCATGACCCAGGCAAGCTCCACCCCGAGCGCGTCTACCACGGTTTCGTGGTGGGGCTTTTGGCGGTGCTCGAACCGGGCTACCAGGTGCGCTCCAACCGCGAGTCGGGGCAAGGTCGCTCCGACGTGTTGGTCCGTCCGTCCAAGCCCGGCAAGCCGGGTGTCGTGCTGGAGCTCAAGGTCGCGCGGGCAGGCAAAAAGACGCTGGAGCAGGCTCTCACCGAGGGGCTGAGCCAGCTTCAAGCACAGGACTACGCCGCCGAGCTACGGGCCGCAGGGGCGTCGGTTGTGGTTGGCTTTGCGGTGGCGTTCGATGGTAAGAATGTCAAGGTTGCGGGTGGCCCCTTGCCTGGGCCCGGCGTTACCTTGCCTTCCGGTGCCTGAGCACAAAACCCAGGAGATCCATGTTCGATCACGTCGTATTCGGAGTCAGCGACTACGCTGCCAGTCGAGCATTTTTCCTCCAGGCTCTGGCACCGCTCGGCGTAGCCGTCGTCTCGGAAGGTCCGCTCGGCGTTGAGCTGTGCCGCCCCGGCAGTCAGTCTTCTCTATGTATCCGCCAAAACGGAGAGAAAACCACCCATCTCCACTTGGCCTTTACCGCCGAAAGTCGCGCACAGGTGGACGCCTTCTACCTTGCCGCCCTGGAGGCCGGGGGAACCGACCACGGCGCGCCTGGCCTGCGCCCGCAGTACCACGCGAACTACTATGCGGCCTTCGTTCTCGGTCCGGACGGGCACAACATCGAAGTGGTCTGCCACGAGCCCGAGGCCTAGCCAGGATGCGAAGGATCGCCTAACAAAAGGCGATTTTTTGCGGTAATCTCCGCTGGAATCGTCTGCGTGAACACGGCGTAGCCGTGGCTTCGTAGCCGCGCGGCGCGCGTGGCGTCGATGGCAAGGGCGCCGTCCATCCACCCCTCCAGGCCGCCGAGCGCGCCTGTCTTGAGGTTGTGGCAACAGGGCAGCACGGCCACGCGTGCGTTGGCGTCGATGGCAAGGTTTAGTACGTCATCGGTCAGGCTTCCGCAGGCGTGGGCGGACACCAACAGATCCGTGGCGCGCGGCAAGGCGGTCGTCAGCGGCTCTGCCAGAAGCTCCACGCGCCCGGCGAGCCGTGGCCATTCGCGCACCAGCGCTTGGCCGACGGCGGCGGCGCTCGGCGGCAAACGCGTGTCGAGCGCCAGGGCTGTCTCGGACGTATCGTCGAGCAGCAAGAGCAGGTGGGCGACGAGGCCGTGGCCGCAGGCCAGGTCGAGCACGCGGCCGCCGCGAAAACGCCGTCTTACCCTACGGGCGACCTCCCAGGACTCGTACAGCTCTTTTCGTGGCAAGCAGTCGGCTTCACACAACACGCGGGCGACGCGATGAAACAGTGTGTTTTCCGTGAAAAGGTGCACGTCGCGCGGGGTCAGGCGGTCGCGGCTGGAGAGGCGATGGGCCACGCCTAACCCTCGGCTTCGAGCGTCGTCGAGGTAAGAGAGCCTTCCAACACCTTACCGTCGATAGTCGCGTAGAGCTGACCATCGCTGCGCACCAGCTCCAGCTTGGTGTTGCGGTCGACCACCGACTCCAACGCGTCGAGGAAGCTGGTGCTCAGGTGGTAGACGGCGATCTCGGACAGCCGATGAATGGGCCGGCTGGCGGCCTCGCGCCGCAGCAGCGTCAGATCGGCGGACGTGAAAAGCACCACGCGCTCCGCGGCCTTGGACGCCTTGTGCAGCCGTTCGGCGGAGGGGGCGCCCACGTCGATCCAAGCGAGCAGCACGCCCGTCGCGTCGCGGATGGTGATGGCGGGCTCTTCGGCTGTCGACAGTCCGGCTTTACTGAAGGCGATGCCCTCTTCGTAGCACAGACAATAGGCGACGAGCCGTGTGAGCAAGAAGCGCATTGTCTCGGACGGATGACGCGCGAGGCGCAAGTCGAGGGCCTCGTAGACCCCGCGATCGACGTCGGACAGGGCGACCTGCAGGTGGTAGACGGTGGCAGTCAGGGCCATGGTAAGATTCCTTAGCCCAACCTGAAGAGCAGAAACGAGCCTTCTTCGCTGCTCGGCACGAAACCGCACTTTTGCACGACGCGAACCGACGCCACGTTGGGCTTGGAGATGCCGGCAAACAGTGGCCGAATGGGGTCCAAGGGGAGGAAGGCCAAAAGCGCGCGCGTGGCGATACCGCGCCCCCAGTGGGCCCGTCCGATCCAATAGCCCACCTCGCGCAGCCCGCCGCGCTCGAAGCTCAGGATGCTGCCGACCACCTGTCCGTCGACCTCGATCGTGCGAATCAACGTGGCCGGGTCCACCAGGATCTTCGCCCAATGGGCGGAGAACGCCTCTTGGTCGCGTGAAGGAACCCCCGCGATCTCCGCGGCCTCGCGGTCGGATTGGTATTCGAAGAAGATGGGAAGATCGACGTCGACGACGGGGCGCAGCTCAAGAGTGCTCGACATGGAAGGCTCGGCTGCTCGTAGCGCAGGTTGGCCTCGGTTTCAACGGCGCGCGCTGGCGGCGCAGGTCCCCGTCGGCATGATGCGTCACCCTGGCCACCGCAACGGGCTGCCGCGCGACGGCGGACTACCAAAAGATGCTTCCCCTGAGCCCTATTCGACGGTATTGGTGGGACGTGTCGCCTCCGACCGCTCTTTTGGTCTCGCGCTACCGCGCCTTCGCGGGCCAAGCCGTCTTGCCTTTACGACCGTTGACGCTTCTTTTTGGGCCCAACAATTCGGGGAAGAGTGCCCTTTCCCGGGCGCTTGCGATGCTTGGAGCATCGGCTACGAAAGGCGAATCGGCCGCCATCTCGCTCCCGCCTGAAGTCCTCCGCGGCGGCTCCTTCACGGATCTCGCATGGCAGGGCGATGCCGGGGACTATTCCTTCGATCTCGGCTTGCGCTGGGACGATGGTGACGTTCGCGAAGCGCGCTACACCTTGGATGGCGGGTCGGGTCGACCTGCCTATGTGAAAGAGCTCCTCCTTCGGGGCGGCGACGGGAAGATCCTGTGGGCAGGTATCGCTCCACCTGGGCGTCCAATGAGGGCGCAGGAGGGCTACCGCGAGAACGAGGTAAGGTTTACGGGACTGATTCCCCGGGATGGCAAGGATGCCTCCCTGCGGGCGCTCGCCGACCACATGGAGCGACTTGGTGGCAACGTGCGCTGGCTCGACGGGGTTAGGGCGCGACTCGGGCGCGAGGTCAAGGCTACGGGGGTGGCGCCCGCCCAGCTTGCCACCGATGGCTCCAACGCCGCGCACTTTCTAATTGAACAGCCCGAGCTGATCCACGAAGTAGGACGATTTTATGCTGAACTTACGCCCAGACGCGAATTCGAAGTCAAGGAGATACTAGACGTTGGGTACCGCATTCTCCTCAATCCATCCGGTCGCGAGTCCTTTCGGATCGACTTGTTGGACACCGGAGAGGGCATGACTCAGGTCCTCCCTGTGCTTGTCGCGGTCGCGCTCAGCGCCCGGCAGGGGCGGAGCTCCATCCTCGCCGTGGAGGAACCGGAGAGCCACCTTCACCCCGACGCCCAGTCGGTATTGGCGAGCTACTTGTGCGGCATTGCGGCGAGACCGAATGCTCCGACCCTGGTGCTCGAGACCCACAGTCGCGTCTTTCTTCTAGGAGTTCAGCTGGCCGTTGCCGAGGGCAGACTTAGCCATCAGAACGTATCTCTAGCTTGGGTGGACCAGGATGCCACGGGTTCTAGTAGCATCACACCCGTTGAGCTTACCCCCTCCGGTCACCCGCGCGCGGGCTGGCCCGTAGCTGCGCTCGCCGAGGACCTGCGCTTGGCTACCAAGCTTGCGCGGCTCGGGATCGATTCGCGAGGCTGAAATGCGGATCACTCTAGATCGTGCTTTGTTTGAGCCGCAATCGGATGAGGAAGCGACAAGCTTGCTCGATCTCCTTACCACCGCGATTCGCAATCCCAAGAGGCATGCGCTGTTGACTGATCCGCTCTTCGAAGTTGGGGAGCCAAACGGTGAAACCGACACATGGCTGTCCTCCCGAAGTGCGCGCGAAGTCAGTGCGTTCGCCAACCTGCTTACCACCGGCATTCTTACGGCGGCGAGCACGGGGAGCACACGCAAGTCGGGGCCCTCGGTTTCCCCGGCTGTTGTGCCCACGCGCCCACGGATCTGGCACCTCGCCGGCGCGCTCGATCTGCGGGTCAGTCGTCTCCCGGAAAGCGACTGGAAGAGGCGTCTCCTTACAATCGAAGACGCGGCCCACCTGCTGCGCGAGCCTGTTCACTTGGTCTTGGAAAACGTCCGAACCGACCTTGCCTTCCTGAAGCACCTCATTGGACCCACGCACACGAGCATGCTAGACCAGCTTCTGGACGGTCCGGGCAACATTCAGTCGCATGGGGGAGGCGCTGGCGAGGCCAAGGCCTGGATTGAAGGACTTTGCTCCGGTCCGAAGACGTCACAAAAATGGCGTCAGGTGCTTCGCACCTGGGTGCTTTTTGACCAAGACGCAGCGGATATGGACGCGAGGCATCCGTCGAAGCACGCCCTCGACCTCCTGAAAGCATGTGAGGCCGTCGAATCCGAGTTCGCAACGGGCCTCTCGTGGGTTTGCCTGCGGCGCAGGGAGATCGAATCCTATGTTCCGGATAGGGGCCTGAGGGAAGAGTCCCGCGCGGCCCACGAGGCGTTTGTGCAGCGGGTGATCGCCTGGCGCGCGGACGTGGCTCGCTCCGATCACGCGTGGGCTCTCGATCTCAAGCGCGGACTTCGGGGCGACCTTTTGCCCGCGTTGCCGACGGACGTGCGAGAGCGGCTCAAGAATGGCAGCCTGCCGCTGTCAGCTTCCATGTTGAGGCCCCCGTTCAATCAGCTTCTTGACGCCGATGTCGGCGTTTTGGATCGAGGCATGGGTGAGCGGCTGGGGGAAGCCTTGCGCCGTACTCCAGCGCCTTCCTGGACGGCGTTCATTCCAGAAGAATACGAGCGCGGGCCCGCAGACCAGGCGCCGCGCGTAGACGTGGTGCAATCCCTCTTCGATCGGATGTAGTCCATGGAACGGAAGATGTTCGACACCCCAGTGCTGCCTCGCCTCGCGACGATCTTGGCGGAGCTGCACGCGGGCGATCTTGCCATACCGGAATTCCAGCGACCTTTTGTCTGGGATGACGATCACAGACTGCGCCTCTTGGACAGCATTGCTCAAGGGATGCCCATCGGGAGCTTGCTCGTCTGGCGGACGAGCAAGCGCGAGCTGCACACCTATGATTCCGTTGGGGGGGTTCGCCTGGACAAGGTCCCCGATGGAGCGAAAATTAGCTACCTTATCGACGGTCATCAGCGGTTAACGACTCTGTTCGGTGCGTTGTACTCGGGCCCTAAAGAGCAAGTCAAGGACGAGAAGACCCGCTGGCCCATCTTCTATGAACTGGGCACTTCGGAGCGCCCCGCCTTTCGCTTGCCGCCGAGCCGTGGAAGAATTCCTAGTCATTGGCTACCCATGGATATTCTGCTCGATGGCGACAAACTATTCGAGCGTACTCAACAGCTTAGGCTGCAAGGCAGGCGAGACCTAGCAAGCGAGGCAGAAAAGCTGGCCAATGTCTTCCGGGACTACATCATACCTATTGTACCCTTGGTGACAGATTCGCTCGATATCGTGACCGACGCGTTTGTCCGGATCAACTCGCTTGGAAAGGCGATGTCCGAGGCGCACATGTTGAGGGCGCTGACCTACCTGCAACCCATCGACGCGCAGCGTCACTTTGACGCTGTGCGAGTGCGCCTAGAACCCCTTGGTTGGGGGGAGCTCGACGACGCGATCCTCGTCAGCTGCTTGAAGGCCATCCTCGGAGTGGACGTTTACGCGGCTAGCGTCCGCGACGTCCGGGACAGCTTACAGACGAACACCGCCCCCCTGGATTCCCTCGCTGATGCCCTAGAAGAAGCGGTGGAGGTGCTCGCGCAAATCGGCGTGCGAGGCTCTTTCGCGCTTCCGTACGCCTACCAACTTGTCACCCTTGCTGCGTTGGCTGCTCGTCACGGGCGGACCCTGCGGAGCCCGCCGGTGCTTGCGAAGCTGGAGCGCTGGTTTTGGACCACCACCTACACAGAGCACTTTAGCGGCGCCAGTGGCAGCCGTATCCGCGAAGGAATCGAAACGCTGTCACTCGATCTCACGGGCAAACAACTTGTCGTCCCTGCCCGCGAAACGCTCGTCGTGCCGGGCGCTCACCTCCGGATGGATACCGTGCGCGCGAAGGCCTTTGGCCTGTTCCTCGCGCAACTCCCCCGCGACGCGGAGGCCCAGCGACGGCGGCAGCAGCGGCTCGGAAGCAAGAACGCGCTGCTGCGACTGCTCCCACGAGAGGCGTCCGGTGATCCAGGGAATTGGGTGATCGCCGACCCGGCCGAGCTTCGTAGCTTGCGGGATCTCGCTCAACGAGGTCAGACGTCGCTCTTCGTCGACCCGTCGGCCGACGTTGCACGCCCGTCGGTCGACGCCGAAGAGTACGGCATCCCCGCAGAAGCACTGAAGGTGCTCCCCGATGAGCAGGCTTTTTTGGCGATACGCAGCAAGTGGCTGCTTGGACAGGAGCGGGACTTCATCGCGAAGTTCGGTCTCCGCATCGAGATGACATCGGACGAAGAGGTCGAAGACAAGTAACGCATCCTGGATGTGTGCTGATGGCCGCGGCTCAAAACCAGGCAGATCGGAGGCGAGGTTCCGAAATGTTATGGTCGGCGCGCGTCGCCGATGAGTCGTGACGTCCAAAAAGGCCGGATCCGAGCGCGCAATTGCTGTTACCGTCGGGCGTGAACGCCGAGGAGCCATGAGCCACGACCCCGCGCGGAGCCCCGAACGATTCGGCTTCGGAGCCTTGATTGCCTTTCTGCTCGCGCCCGTCATCGCGCAGGGGCTGTGGCGACCGTTGGAGCATTTCGTGCGCGGGGGTGGCAGCGCAGGTGGCGTTACGCTGGGCGCCCTCGCCGTTTGTCTACCGATCGTCTTGGCCCACGTCCTCGCGCCGAGTCGCGCGCGGGCGATCGCGCTGGTGGGCGGTGGTCTCGTGGTCTTCGGTGCGTATGGCGTGCTCGCCACCGGGCTCGCCGGCTTGCTCGCGCTCAGCGTGGCGCTGGTGGCCTTGACGTTTCTCCTGCCGTGGCTCCTGCCCAGGCTCCCCGCGGCCCTCGACGGTTTGGCTCGCCGCCACCGGCTCCTTACCGCGCTGTACGTCGTGCTGGCGCTTGTCTCGGTCATCTCGACCGCGCGCGTCAGTGTCTTCATCGGGGATCCTACCCAAGTCGACTACCAGGTCATCCCCGGTGAGAAATTCCTGGAGACCCATAGCTGTCTCACCGCCTATGTCCGGGCCGACACGCTGAGCCGCCAAGGGGTCGACAACCTGTACGATGGCGTGTGGTGGGCCGGTTCCGAGGGCTTTCCGCCCCGCCCCGAGGGGGTCGAGAACCCGTACAGCCCGTTCCATCTGGACTACTACGCCTACCCACCGCCGTTTCTCCTGGTCATGGCGCCGCTGGCGCCCTTCGAGGGCGACTACCTCGCGCAACGCGCCCTGTGGTTCGGCCTCAACACGCTGCTCGCGGCGGTCGGCTTCTGGATTGTGGCGCAGTGGTTAAAAAACCACCGGGCCCTGCTCCTAGCCCCCGTGTTCTTCGCCAGCCTCCCCGTGCTGTCCACCTTCCAGGTCGGAAACTTCCAGGTCGTCGTGGTCGTCATTTCTGTCCTTGCCATGGTCGCCTTCCACGAACAGCGCCCGGCGCTGGGCGGCGCCCTCCTCGCGTTCGCCGTGCTGTCGAAGCTCTCCCCCGCGGTGTTTGGCGTGCTCTTGCTAGCCCAGCGCAGGTGGCGCCCGGTCGCTTGGACCGCGGGCTTTGGCGTGCTCTACCTGCTCTTGTCCGTTCTGACCCGTGGGGTAGGTCCCATGGTCTCGTTCCTGACCTACACCGTGCCCCGGCTCAGCTCCGGCGAAGCGTTTTCGTTCTTTGACGACGACAACTTCAGCGTGCTCATCAACATGTCTCCCTTTGGTATCCCCTTCAAGATCCAGCTCCTAGGCATCGAGGTAAGCGACCCCTGGGCTGTGGGTCGGGTAGTGGGTCGGGTGTACACCGTCATCCTCGTCGTGCTCACGGCCCTGACCGCCTTTCGCCCCTCGCAAGACACTCACCGTCAAGCCGTAAGCTGGATGGCGCTCCTCGTCCTAGCCGCCATCCAGAGCCCCTTCGCACCGGGCTACACGGTCATCGCCCTCTTATGGGCGATCACGCTGCTCACCGCCGCCGTCAAGAACCTGCGCGGCGCCCTGGCGCTGATCGCGGTGTGGACCATGTCGACCATCCTACCCCTCGGTCCGAACCTCGCCTCCCAGGCGGCGTTCAGCCTTGTGCAGTTGGCCATCCTGCTCAGCCTCTCCACGGCGCTCGTCCTGCGCGGGGCGCGTCGTGCTCCGGCGGAGTAGGTGCTGTCGCGGTGCTTGCTGGCGGTTGCGCCCCAGCAGGCGCCTTCGCAACCGACGTGGACGACGATGGACGCGCCGACCTTCTCGCGGCCGATTTGCCAAGCTGCACGACCTCAAAAGCGATCGGATTGGACGACAGCGCCGTCATGGTGACACGTCCCGCTTGGGACCTCTCACCGAGCAAGGCGGGCTCCGAGCTCGTCCTGGTAGACCTAAACGGTGACGGCTTGAAGGATGCCGTCTACCCCGCAGGGGACTTTCCAACGGGTCACGAGGCCGTCGTTCGCTGGAACACCGGAGCGGGTTTTGGCCCGTTTGTTCCGCTCTCCAATCTACTTATGTCCGACGACACCATTAATCCCAGCGGAAGCGTTTACGGTGACCGCGGCTCCGCGGTCGCGGCTTTTTGGGCCAAGCACACCGCGCGCGATCAGGACACAGGCGCCGAGACGACGCAGTGGTTTGACAACCAAACGCGCGTCGAAAGTGCAGCGTCCCATGTCGCCATCTACCCCTACGCCACCTTGCCGTGGCGCACCCGGGAGGTAGTTCCCATCCTGGAGGAGCCGCAGGCCGGAGGCGCCCTGGTTCTACCGTCCTCGGCGGTTGCGCGGGTGCGCGATACCACGCGGATGTACGGGCTTCGCTGGGGTCACGGCGAGCGCACGTTCACGAGCGAGGTTTTGCGCTGGACGAGTCAGGAATGGGAGGAACACGTTGCCATCGCGCCCAATGCAACCGTCACGCTGCTCGAGAGTCCATCGGGCAACATCGCCCTGCTTCGGACCCGACAAGGAAGCGCCTCTTACGACGACTATGGAAATGCTCTTACCGTTCAGGCCTGGACCGACAACGGTGTCCATACGGTGACCCGCCGCGAATACGACAACACGATAACGCCCTCCACATGGCTGCCGGGCCTGCTTCGGGTGGAAGAGACGCAGGCCTACGAGGCCGGGGCCCCCGTTCCAGAGGCGAGGCGGGTGGAGCACGACTACGACACGCTTGGCCGGCTGCTGGAAACGCGCGTGGAGCCCAACCACCCCGAGCTTTCTTCCAAAGCCATCCTTCATCGAACCAATCTCGGCCTCGTCGACATGACCACTTGCGAGGGCGCCTACGCCTCCACGCGTCACACGTACGTCGCTTACGATGCGCCCTGGGGCGAGCGGTCGGCACCAACATTGCTGGCAATGCCGCCACCTCCATCCGCGTTTTCGTTCGCGATGGTGTAATCCAAACCGCTTTCCCGTTCTAGGAGCGCGCCTTGACATCAACACTGCTCCAACAATTCCTGACAGAAGAGTGTACGGCACACGTCCGTCGTCTGCTTGAGGACGCGCTCGACGCAAGGTCGCCGCCGTTCAAACGTTTCGAATTCAACCGCTTTGAGGTGACCATCCAGCGGGAGGATGGCGCCGTTCTTCTTGAGGACGTGCTCGATCCGACGGAAGCAGGCGTGGTGCGTATTCCGCTTGCCGAGTTTGTAGCTGCGCTCGGCCGGTGCTCGTCATGACCTCTTGGGGACCTCGCCTACGCGCGGGGTTTCACCGGCGGCACCCGGACCTACACCGAGGGAAGTTTCCCCAAGCCAGCTACAGGCGTGACAGGCACGACCACGTTTGGTTACGACGCGTTTGGCCATCGGGCCTGGAAGGAAGGACCAGCGGGCAGACGGTGTACATCGGCGAGCGATACGAGCGGCGCGCGTCAGGCGGGGTTGTCGAGCAGGTGTTCGACGTGACCGGCCCCAAAGGCAAGGCACGCGATGTGGTGCGAGCACGACGGCTGCTCGCACCGGGGCGACCGTGATGATCGCCTTCCTCGACGTCGCCTATGGAGACACGACGGCACGCGCCGCCTTTGTGGTGGCCAAAGCTTGGACCGACGCCGAGCCCGCGTTCGAGCACGCGGTGGTCTTGGAGGGCATTCAACCTTACCAGCCGGGTCAGTTCTATCTGCGCGAGCTCCCCCCGCTGCTGCAGGTCCTCGCGCAAGTCACGGTGCCCATCGGCGTCGTCGTCGTCGACGGCTACGTTTGGCTCGGAAGGCACCCTGGCCTCGGCGCGCGCCTGCACCAGGCCCTCGTGGGCTCGCCCCTGGCCGCCGCTGCGGTCATTGGTGTGGCAAAAACCAGATGGCATGGTGATCCGGCGGACGTCCCGCCAAGGGAGCAAAGGGTCGTCGACGTGCTGCGGGGCAAGAGCGCCAAGCCGCTCCACGTCACCGCGCTCGGCGTCGATCCCGACGTCGCTGCGAATCATGTCCGAGACATGCACGGCGCGAGTCGGATGCCGACGTTGCTCCGACGCGTCGACGCTTTGTCGCGCTGGGGAGTGAAGTAGTCCACGAACGCGGCAACGAAGTCCGCTGCTGCCCAACATCACGCCTGCTGCCTAGAGCCCTCAGCCCCAACATTCGGCAGCCCCGAATTGCGCGCATTTTCGCGGTCTTCCGGCTGGCCCGAGGCTTGCGATGCTGGGGGACGTGCGCGTCAATCAAGACGCCAAGGAGAATCCCATGTCCCGTCTCACTGGTCTCGCTGTGTTTGCCCTGTCGACTCTTGCCCTCGCCGGCTGCGGCGGCGGTGAAGGCACCGTCAAGGTGAGTCTCCGCGACGCGCCCATCGACGCCGAGAAGGTGACGGTCACCATCTCGGAGGTGAGCGTTCACTATGTACCGAACGGCGACGACGGTGCGGCTGCCGATGATGAACAAGCCTCCAGCGGTGAGGAGACCATCGACAAGCCGGGTTGGATCAATGTGCTCGCTGGCCCCGTGACATACGACCTTCTGACCTTGAAGGACAACCCCACGGCCCTCGGCGACCTCTCCTTGGGCGAAGGGAAGATCACGCAGGTTCGGCTGTACGTCGCGACCGATCCCGCTCCTTCGGTCACCATCGCAGGGGTCGACTACCCGATGGAGGTGTCCAGCGACAAGATCAAGATCGTCGGCAACTTCGATGTTACCGCCGACGAGGAGGTCGCCATCGACCTCGACTTCGACGCGGCCGAGTCTGTGGTGGAAAAAGGCAACGGCGACTATCAGCTCAAGCCGACCATCAAGCTCGTGAAGTAGGCTCGAACGCGCGGACGGCGTGGGAGATCGTGGAGGACGTCAAGGCGCCCCTGAGGTAAGGTCCCTCGATGGACGACCTGCCCGATCTCCCGAGCCTCCCCGCCGAACAGCGCAGGCGCTTCGTGCTCGCGTTGTGCGAGCGGGCCCTGCGAGTATGGAAGGCTCATTTCCCGCCGGGCCGCGAGCTCCGCTACATCGAGTCGGTGGTGGGCACCTTGCAGGTCGTCGACGTCGATCTACCCTGCGACGCGCTCGACGCGGTTCGCTGCGGCGAGGACGTCAAGGGCGTTCAGGCGCGCTACCTGGAGCCACTTTCGGCGCTGCAGGACGGAGACCTGGAGCTCCCCGACGAGGTCGAGCTCGCCTTCTACGCTGTCTACAACGCCTTTCGGCGCTATCTGTTGGGCGCGAAGGTGGAAGAGGCGCTGATCGTCAAACAATCGCTGGCGGCAGCTCCCGAGGCGGAGCGCGGGCTTTGGATCGAGGATGCGGTCGGGGCGTCCAAGGTCGCCGCGCCGTAGGAAGGTCTCGCTTGGCAGGGAGGCGACGAGCGCCCGTTGGGCGGACGCTCGTCGTAGCGCGCGGCCTACCCCGTCATTGGCAGGTGAACACCAGACCAGAAATGGCCAGGTTGGGTGACATCCCGCCGATGAGCGACGAGGCTCCCGTCGTGGGGTCGATGGTGTAGAGCGAAGGCACCGTGGGGAAGGAGACGGCGCCAATGGTCACGTACAAAAGACCGCTGCCGTCGTCGTAGGCCATGCCGGCGATCTTGTAGATTGGTATCGGCGGCGAGATGGTCACCGTGCTGATGATCGCCGCCGTGGACGGATTGAGCACGTGGATCCTCTGTCCATAGCCGTCGAACAAATACAGCGTTCCGGTGGCGGAGAACGCGAGCCCGGACGACTCGGGGACGCCGGGAACGGCGCCGATGACGGTCACCGCGCCCGTGGTCTCGTCGATGGTCACCAGGGTCCCCGACACCGAGATGCCGTACAGCGCGCCCGAGACCGGATCGCGCGCCA
The DNA here is from genome assembly GCA_964383995.1 of uncultured Polyangiaceae bacterium. GTDB lineage: Bacteria > Myxococcota_A > Polyangia > Polyangiales > Polyangiaceae > CAYLJT01. Next base: position 8,826 of record CAYLJT010000007.1, on the reverse strand, counting down.
AATCGCCCTCGGTGGCCGCCGCGGAGACGGTCGGGCCGGGGGTAGGCGTGCCCGTCGTCGGATCCAAGCTGACGAGCGGCGCGGGCGAACCTGTCTCGGACAAAGTCACCATCTGCCCGAGCGCGGCTGGCGCCAGCCCGATGGCGCCCGATTGACCGGTGACGCGCGGGTTGGAGGTGGCCGCGGTGGTCTTGTCGATGTCGTACAGGGTGCCGCTGTAATAGTCGATCCCGAGCAGACCGTCGCTGGGGGCGTGCCCAAGCACCCCGCTGTTCTTCAGGTCCACCTGGAACATCGGCCAATACGACTTGGCAGGGTGGTAGACGGTTCCGAGATTCCAGTAGTAGACCCGACCGCCCGCGGCGATCACGAGGTCGGTCTTGCCGTCGTTGTCGACGTCGGCGACCGCCGGGGTCGAGCGGATGATGTCCGCGAAGCAGTAGGGACACGCGCTGTTCACATACCTCGGGAACAGACCTATCCCGGCCGCCGTGCCGCCGTCGAACCCGTACAGGGGCATGGGCGTGGTGGATACCGTGTGCCCCAGCTCCGCAGGCCTCACGATGTCGACGTCGTTGTCGCCGTCCAGATCGGCGACGATGGGGTTGGCTTGCAGGCCGTTGTCGCCGATCAAGAAGACGTACAGGTTCTCGATGGTCTTCAGGTTCAGGTGGGTGAGCGTCGCGTCGTCCTCCGTCTGCCAGTAGAGCACGTAGTTCGCGGCGCCCATCACCACCTCCAGGGGGCAGTCGGCGTCAAGGGGCACGAGCGCGCTCGTCGAGCGAGACAGGTAGATGGCGGGCCAGCCGGTGTAGAGGCTGCCGTTGTTGTGGTACATGTACTTGCCGACCAGGATCTCCAATGTGCCGTCGCGGTCGACGTCGGCCATCACCGGGTCGATGTTGGCAAAGCCTTGCACATCGCTGCTCGGTACGACCTGCGGGAAGCCAGGGAGGTTCGTGCCAAACTTGTCCATCGCGAAGACGAGCCCCGTGCCGCTAACAGGCTCGTAGGTCTCGGTCACCAGGTCGGCGTCGCCGTCCAGATCGACGTCGCCGAGGGCCACCATGTTCTCGCCGAAGCCCAGGATCGGGAAGCTCGACTCGAGGGCGCCGGTCGCCGCGTCGAGCACGAACACCTGGGTGCTCACGGGCGAGTTGAAGTAGTAGAAATACATGGTGAAGACGATCTCATCGGCGCCGTCGTTGTCCACGTCGGCTGCGGACATGCCGGAGATGATGCCGTAGTTGTAGTTGGTCAGGGAGGTGTTCGGGTTCTGGACGAGGTAAGACCAGACAACCCCCTTGTTGTGCTTGTAGGCGTACACCACGGGGGCGCCGAAGTTGGGGCTCGTCAACTGTCCGTCGAAGTCCGCCGCCACGACCTCCAGGGTGCCGTCGCCGTTGACGTCCAAAATGGCAGGGTTCGAGCGGCCGTCCCCGGGGAAGTTGGTCCAGCCCGGGCGCACGCTGCCGTTGGGCTCGAAGACCGAGGCGCCGACCACAATCTCGTTCACGCCGTCGCCGTCCAGGTCGGCCACCTTGGGTGACTTGAAGGTAAGGTTTTGGTTGAGCGCGACAGGGAAGTTCGGGGCCAGGTGGTTGTCGACGACGACACAGCGGTCCTCGATCGACGTCGACGCAGGCGTGGTAAAGTTGACGCTCAAGCGCAAGGTGACCGGGCCGTCGGGCACGAGCGTCGTATTCCAGTTGGCCAGCGTCCCCGTCACCTGCACGGAGCTCGTGGTGATGTTGCTGAAGCCCGTGGTAGCGCCGCAGTTGGGCGCCCAATCGAGCGAGTAGTTGGAGAAGCCCGTCAAGCCCGCTGTGCTGCCCGTGACCGCGTAGGTGCCGCTGACGAAGTCGCCATCGACGGGCGCGGTCAGGGTGACGTTGTCGATGACGATCATGTTGCGGTCTTCGCTCTTCGTGCCGTTAGCGTCCTTCGTCACCAGGCGCAGCGTGTAGGTGCCGTCGGGCTGGGTCAGCGAGTTGAACACCCCCAGCAGGCTTTGCGTCACCGTGCCCGCGCCTACCCCAAAAGGCGTGAAGGGCACGGACACGACACCGGGTCCAACGCTCAATTGCCGCTGCGGCACGCCGACCGCGGCGTCGGAGTCGCCCACCACCGAGACCAAGCCGGCGACCGTTGCACCGTTGCGGGGTGAGATGATCGACGCGCTGGGGACGGCGGCGCCAAAGGAGGTCACGTTCAGGGACAGGTTGGGTCGGATGCGACCGTAGCCGCCGTCGGTGTCGAAGCCAGGCGTCGAGATGTCAAAGCCGACGCGCCGTATGGCCGAGCGGATTTGCTCGACCGTCCAGGTGGGCCGGTGCTGAATCATCAAGGCGGCGAGACCGGAGACATGCGGAGCAGCCATGGAGGTGCCCGCGATCGCGAAGTAGCGCTCGCCGAGGCCGCCGAAGAGGGAAGGTGCGGCGATGACGGAGGTGGGGGGAGCGGTCGACAAGATGTCCGAGACAATGCCGAGCCCGTCCCCGCCTGGGGCCGCCACATCGACCTTGACGCCAAAGTTCGAATAGCTGGCCCGCACATCGCTCGGCGTGGTCGCCGAGACGGTCATGCCGTTTTCGGTGTTGGCGGGGTAATATTTGTAGGCTTCGTCGTTGGCATTGCCAGCCGAATTGACGACGATGATGCCGAGGTTGTGGGCGGTGTCCACCAACGAGTCGAAGACGGAAGGCGTCGGACCGCCCCCTGTACATCCTACCGAGGTGCCTCCCCAACTGTTGTTGATGACGTCGGCGCCGTTGTTGATGGCGTACAGCATCGCGTTGGAGAGGTCGGTCGTGGTGCCACCGCCGCCGTTGTTGAGCCCCTTGATGGGCATGTAGCGCGCGCCAAACGCCATGCCGGCGACGCCGAGGGCGTTGTTGCCCGCCGCGGCGGCGATGCCCGCCACGTGGGTGCCATGCCCGAAGACGTCGTCCGGGTTGTTGTCGTTGAAGGCGAAGTCCCAGCCGTTCACGTCGTCGATGTAGCCATTGAAGTCGTCGTCGAGCCCGTTCACGACCTCGCCGGCGTTCACCCAGAGGTTGCCTGCGAGATCGGGGTGGGTAGAAAAGACACCGGTGTCGATGATGGCGATCGTGACGCCCGCTCCGGTCGCGATGTTCCACGCGGCGGGCGCGTTGATGAGCGGCATGGCCCATTGATTCGTGGGGTAGAACGTGTCGTTGGGTACAAGGCTCACGTTCGCGATGCGGTCGGGCTCCGCGCTCTTGACCGACGCGTCCGCCAGGTAGGCCTGCGCCACCTTCTCAGCGTCCGCCAGGGGGTCGAGGGTCAGGCGAAAGAAGTAGTGCAGGTTCGGCACCGGAATCCCGGGCGTGCCGCGGGCGGAGCGGCTCGCGAACTTCAGACGCACCGCTTCGAGGGCCTTGGGGTTGCTCAAGGTGGGTAGAAACAGGGGATCCCACGACGTAACGCCGTATTGCTTGTCGAGCGCCGCCAGAGTTGTCTGCGACAAGACGCTTGACGCCGGCAACCCTTGCAGACGTGCTTGCAACACCTGCGCGCCGAGCGCTGGCGTGAGCGACACAATCAAGACGCCCTTGACATACTTCGTGTCGGCGAGATCGACGTCGACCTGACCGGGAGGCGGGAGCGCGGGGTCGAGCCCGTCGTTGTCCAAGTTCAGCGGCGCTTCGGTCTCCCCGATGGGCGGCTCGCTGGCTTGGGGATCGAGCGGCTCGACCGCGTCGCCGACGCAGCCGAGCGTCCATGTGCCTACAAGAATCCCAACGAGAAAGGGCGTTCGTAGAGTAGCCATCGTTTCAGAGTACGAAAGCGTGCGCACAAAGCGCAACAGCTTTCCCCCCTTGCCGTATGCGAAATTGGTATACGGTAGAAGCCATGTCGGGCCCCCCTCGGCCACGCGGTGTCTTGCAAGCCGGCCTGTTCGCCGCCCTCTTCGCGTCCTGCGCGGGGCTCCTCGGGTGTGGCCCCGCAACGTACAACGTGCGCGCTGCCCGGGCCTACGCCAACGAAGACACCAACCGCGCTGTCGTCGACGACCGCGTGGCCGAAATGGAAAAGGGTCTCCAGCTTGCCGAACTGATGCTCACCCAAACACCCTACTCACCCGGTGATGCGTGGGTAAAGGCGCTCCGCCTGGACGACGACGAAGGGGACAGGCTGCGCGACCTGTACGAAGACAAGAAACCCTACGACGGCGAGTACGAGCTTCCCATCGCGAAGCTCTACCGCATCAAGCTCGATGAAGCGCGCGTCGTGTCGATGCGGCCGCGCTCTGGCAAGGCCGAGCATCCGAGCCTGTTCGACGCCGCCGCGCGACTGTCGTTGCGCGCGAAGGGGCTCCTGATTTCCTGGCCGCTCGTGATCAATGCTCAACGCACCATCGCAACGGAGGAGCTGCGCCTAGAGGCCCTCGCCTGGGGCCGACCCTTGGGGGCGCCGGACAGCCCCGAAATGGCGGTCGTACGCGCCAAGATCACGGCGGCAAGGGAGGTGCTCGCGTCGGCGCAACAGGGCATCGTCGACGCTGCCAACGCGCTGCGCAGCGCTAGCGTAAAGAGCGATCAAGACGCGCTCGTGGCGCGGGACCTGCTCCATGCCATCACCTTCGTGCAGCGCATGCACATCGAGGCCCTGGCCATGGCACCTTACGTGGTGAAGCAGGCCAAGCGCGTGGCCCGCGAAACCAATGACTACGGTCCTACCGTGACGCGCGCGCGCCTGGCGCAGGCCGTCATCGATGAGGAGCAAAAGGCCCTGGACGTGTTGGCGAGCGCCCTCGTGGTGCCTGCGCGGATGCCCCTCGATGACGCGGCCGGCTACCAGATGCATGAGGGCCTGATCGAGCAGGCGGCGATCGTCAATCTGGACGCCTCGCATTTCAAGATCAAGAACGACTTCGACGTTTTGTTCTTCAACGAGGTCGCGAGCGCCGGCGCCTCGGGCGGCGAGAACGACTACACAGGACGCACCCGCCGCCTGTCGTACAACGTCGAACCGCTTTTCATGCTCGGGGCGCGCGGCATCATCACGTACGACTTTCTGCACGTCAAAAACGCCGCCAGCCTGAACGCCGGCTTCCGCACCAATCGGCTGTGGTCCAAGGGGGGAGATCTGGGCTACACGTCTTCCCTGGGTGAGCTCGTCGGGCTGGACGGTCTGGTCAGCGACTTCTTCGACATCGGCACCGACCTCATGGGCTTCAACACCAGCGTCAAGTTCGCCACGTTCACCTCGGGCACGGTGTCCGAGGTGGCGGTCGACCCGGTGACTGGAAAAGATGTCTCGGTCGTGGGCACCGCGCCTTTCCAACTCAGTTACCAGCAAATCGACGTGGGGTTCGACACGACGAAGCTCTTCCCCGACGAGGCGGAGGACATGTACATCGAGAGCCTCTTGGTAGGCTTTCGCTACATGCACTACGAGCTGCCGCGCATCTTCTATGTGCTGAGCCAGCCCGACACCAGCGAGGCGCGCTACGTGCTCGACCGGCAGAGCCCGCCCCAGAGCGTGGCATCCCAGTTCTACAAGGGAGGATTTGCCATCCGGCTCGGCAACGGCGAGTGGCCCCGCCTGTCACCTTACCTCGATCTTGCCGTGTACGGCGGCGCAGGGCCCGTGTCTTACTACTTTACGGAAGACCCGACCGTGGCCGGCGGCACGCGCGAAAACCACGACGCCACCATGATCGGCCTGTCTGGCAATGCCGCCTTGGGAGCGCGCCTGCGGCTCACGTCGTACCGCAGTCGCCCACGCCTCGTGATCGAGGGATCTTACCAAGTCGAAGGTGTGGGACAGGGCATCATCTCCAACATCCGCGGTGTCAAGAACGGAGATTCGACGAGCTACGTCGTCGACAAGAAGGTGGACCTCGGCGGCTTCGACCTGTTTCACGGTCCACGGCTGTTGGCCGTGATCGTGTTTTAGTCAATCGCTGCGGTGAAGCTTCTCCTGCTCGCGCATGATGCCCCGCGCGAGCCCCAGCCAAATCAGCACGAGCGCCGCGTTCAGCACGGCAAAGCCGCGCACGCCCACGTCGATCAGCGTCGCTCCCACGTACACGAACAGCGCCGAGCTGACGTCGCCCATACGCACGAAGAAGGTGTCCACGGCCTGCTTGGCCTTGTACTTCATCTCGGTCGTCGTCGGCAGCCAAAGCATGTTGCGTGTCGTGTTGTTGATCGAATAATCCGTGGCGTTCTCGGCCGTCTTGCCGATGCGCAGCACGGCCAAGACAGGCAAGATGGCAGTCGCCGTCGCGTCGAGCAGGGCAATGACCGGCATGATGAAGAACGTCGGGCCGAGCCCAAAGCGCTTGATGAGCCGAGACACGACGAAGCTCTGCAAGATCACGCCGAGCACGTTGACGTAGAAGAAGAAATCGCCGTACGCCGCCCCGATATAGTCGCCAATCTTGTCGGGGGTAATCGTCCCCGCGGCGGCGGCGGCCTTGGCGTCTTCTTTGATGAGGGTGCCAAGGATGTACTCGCCGTTCGTGTTCACGCACGAAAACACCAGCGAAAACAGCGCGATGAGCAGCAGATAGCGGTGCTTTAGGACCATCTCGAAGGCGCCGCCCTTGTCATCCGGGGCGGCCGTCGCCGCTGCCTTCTTGTCCTTCGGAGCCTTGTTGCGCTCTTTCAGGTACACAGCCCAGGTAATGGCGGCCGAGCCCGCGAGCATGGCGGCCGCCACGAGCAACATGGTGTTCGTGCCCAAAGGCTCGATGAGCCACGCGCTCACCTTACTGCCCACCGCGGCGCCGACCGAGGCGCCGAGGCCCACCAGCGCAAACAGCCTTTTGCCCTGTTCTTCGCTGTAAAGGTCGTTGGCGAAGGCCCAAAACTGGGCCACCGCCATCATGTTGAAGATACCTACCCAAAGAAAGAACAGGAGACCCAGATAGGGGGCCACCGCCGGGATGTTGGCCGCGATGAAAAACAGCAGCAAGTTGGCCGAGAAAAACAGCGTCACACCGATGACGAGCTTGTGCTTCTTCGTCTTCCCCGCCACCCGCGCGTAGGCCGGAACCGCAAACAGCAGGGCAATCGCGATGGCCCCGCTCATGTACGACTTGTACTCTGCGCCCCCTTCCATCGCCAAAATCAGCGCTTCGCGCACCGGCTTAATCACGTAGTAGGCCGTCAAGAGCACGAACACGTTGAGCGTGAGCAAGAGCGCGGTCGCGCCTTCGCCCGCGCGCACCTCGGTAAAGACACCGAGAAAGCGTTCTAGCTTCGAGGGGGGCGCCGCTGGGGGACCGAGGTCGCTCATCAAGTCGCGCATGGTAGCCCACGAAGCCCCGCGCAGGTCAATGTCTCTCGCCTCAGCCGCGTCTCTTCGCTAATATTCGAGGATGCGCTTCTTCTTCGACAGCCGCATTGTGGTCGTTGGGATATTCGGCGCGCTCCTGTGGGGCTGCGGGGAGGCATTTTCGAGCGCCGAGAGCGGCTCCTCGTCGGCGACGTCCACGGCGACGGGCACGACGTCTTCCACCGCCTCATCGTCCTCAGGCCAGGGTGGAGAGTCGTCTTCGAGCGTGGGTACCGGGGGTTCCTCGTCGGTCTCGACGGGGACGGGGGGCAGCGGCGGTGAGGCCTCGTGCGACCCCGCTTTGGTGGCCCTGCGGGACGACTTCAACGACAACATGACCGCGCCTGTCTGGACGCCGTTCTCAGACATTGGCACGTTCGTCGGCGAGCAAAACGGTGAGGTGTTCGTGGACGCCGCGTTTGGCTTCTTGGCCGCCAAGGTCGCGGGCTACGTGTCCACCAGCCCCTTCGACCTGCATGGTTGTGCGGTGTCCATCTCGGTGAAAGAGCTCTGTGGCACGGCGGATGGCTACGAGACCCTCCTCGTGCTGCAGACGCCCGACGGCAAGTCCGGGCTCTACATGGGCGTCAAAGACGGTCAACTGACTTGCTTCAAACAGCAGAACGACAACATGACTGAGTTCGTGTCCTACCCCTACGACAACGTCAAATATTGGCGCATGCGCGCCGCCGCCGACGGGTTTCTGTATTGGGAGACGTCGAGCGACGGTCTAGACTGGCATCAGAAGCACAGCACGGCCGCGCCCGACTTCTTGAACAGCGTCCACGTTTTGTTCGGCGCCCGCACCGAAGACGTCGAAAATATGGGCAAGGCCCGCTTCGACGACTTCAACATCTTGCCTGGCAACTGACGTCCTGGTCAGTGTCCGTCGCGGCTGTCACGCTCCACCCCGCGCCCGGCGCGTCAACGGCTTGGAAACAGCAAGATCGACATCTTCGTCAAGAAGAAGTCGGCGATGAGGATGGTAATTGAGGTCGTCACCACCGTCCGCGTCGTGGCGTTGCCGACACCCTCCGTTCCGCCGCGGGTGATCATCCCGAAGTGACACCCCACGAGCGCCATGATCGCCCCGAAGAAGGGGCATTTGTAGATGCCGCTCAGGTAGTCTCGCATGTTGACGGAGCCTAGTGCCGTACGCAAGAAGAAGCCCGCGGGGATGCCAAACTGGGTATCACAAATGAACATGGCACCGCCGAAGCCTACGACCAGCGCGAGCGCGCCGAGGACGGGCATCACCAGGACGCCAGCCAACAAGCGCGGCACGACGAGCTTCTTCACCGGGTCGGCGCCGAGGGCGCGGATGGCGTCAATCTGCTCGGTCACTGCCATGGAGCCAATCTCGGCCGCGATACCGGCGCTGATACGGCCGCCCACGATGACCGCGGTGAGCGTCGGCGCGAGCTCCCGCGAAAAGGACAGACCAATGACGCGCCCCGTGTACTCCATGCCCCCGAATTTTTGCAGACCAAAGGCGAACTGCACCGCCATGACCAT
>CAYLJT010000006.1:0-33854 GCA_964383995.1 uncultured Polyangiaceae bacterium | reverse complement strand
ACGCCCGCGCCCGCGCCGACGCCCGACGAGCCCAAGCCCGCGCCTTCGCCCACGCCGACGGCGCCCGCTCCGCCTCACGTGGACACCACCGATTTGCCCGGCCTTTCGCCCACTCCCTGACGCGGGTTGCGGGCGGCCAGCGCTGGGAGGATGCTGCGCGACGCCCGCATGAAATGCATCGAACGGAGCAAGACTTTGCAACGAGCCTCGGGGTCGTTGGTGGCGTTGGCCCTGTCCGCGATGACCCTCTCGGGGTGCGAAGGTAGGCCTCCGCGAGCGGATATTCGCGCGGCCAAAATGAACGACGCTCACCCCAACGAGCCCCTCGTGGCCGAGCTCGATCTCGCGCAAGGCGCGCCGGAGACGCCCACCGCGGGGCTCTTCGGTCCGTCGTCGGGGCGCACCTACTTCGATTGGTTGATGGAGCTTCGCGACCTCGCCAAGCGAGACAACGTAAAGGGCATCTTCGTGCGCCTCGGATCGGGCTCCGATCTCGGCCTCGCGCGGGCCCAAGAGCTCGGCGGTCTGCTCGCGACGCTGCGGGCCGCAGGCAAGCCCGTGGTGTGCCATGCGAACGACTACGATCAGCCAACGTTGCTCTTCGTTTCGAAGGCGTGCGACGAAATTTGGCTGAGCCCTGCGGGAGGCGTTGATGCGGTGGGCTTGGCCTTCGAGCTCGTGTTCATGCGCGAGCTGCTCGACAAGCTGCACATCGAGGTCGACATGCTTCAAGTCGGCAAATACAAGGGCGCGAACGAGTCGTTGACGCGCGACAGCGTGAGCCCCGAGGCGCGCGAGAGCTACAAGCGCGCCCTCTCTGGGCTGCGTGAAGCGTGGATCGGAGGCATCACCGAGGGGCGAAAACGCCCTGATCTCTCGGAGATCGTCGAAGACGGTCCGTTCTCGGCCGAGGACGCGAAGGCGCGCGGCTTGGTGGACGAAGTGGGCTACGAGAGCGACGCGCGCAGCTCCGCCGCGAAGCGAGCCGGGGTCTCGCTGGTGACCACGCGTTACGGGGGCGCGGGCCGATCTTCGCAAGAGCTCGTAGGCGTGCTCCGGGCCCTGTCGGGCTCGGAGGGGACGGCCGTCCCGCACCTCGCGGTGGTCCGCGCGTCGGGCGCCATTTCGATGGGCGGAACGGGCTCACCGCTCGGCGGAAGCGACGGCATCGCGGAGCGCGATCTCGGCAAGACGCTGCGGCGTTTGACCGAGGACGACGCCGTGCGCGCTGTGGTGCTCCGCATCGATTCGCCGGGGGGATCGGCCCTGGCTTCGGACCTGCTGTGGAAGCAGCTCATGGCCCTGCGCGCGGAGAAACCGCTCGTGGTTTCGGTGGGCGGAATGGCCGCGAGCGGCGGCTATTACATGGCCTGCACCGGCACGAAGATCTTCGCGGAGCCCACGAGCATCGTGGGCTCCATCGGCGTCGTGGGCGGCAAAGTGAGCTTCGGCAAGGCGCTCGAACAGTTCGGCGTGCACGTCGAGTCGATCACCGCGACCGACGATCCGGTTCGCTCGGCGCGCGCGAGCTACATGTCGACGTTTGCGCCCTGGGACGACGCGACGAAGGGCCGCGTGCTCGACTCGATGACCGACATCTACGAGCTGTTTTTGACGCGCGTGGCGGAGGGCCGGAAAATCCCCCGTTTGGTCGTGGAAAAGAGCGCGGAGGGGCAGCTCTTTGGGGGCGTCATCGCCAAGGAGCGATCGCTCGTGGATGAGCTCGGTGGCCTCGACGACGCGATGCGTTTTGCGCTGAACGAAGCGGGTTTGCCGGAGGACGCGCCGATCGAGGCCGTGGGCGAGCCGCAGGGCCTTTTGGGGCTCTTGGGCGGTGCCGAGGAGGAACAGGACGAAGAGTCCAAGGCCCCGGCGGCGGAGGCCGTGGGTCGGGCGGCGGTCGCCTCGCTGATCCCCGAATGGAGCCAATTTGCCCCCGAAATGCGGCTTTTTTTGCTGAGCGTGTGGCCCGCGGTGGAGGGTGAACGGTCCCTCGCCGCGCTGCCGTTCGGCCTTCGTGTGCGCTGACAATCGCGGCAACTTGCCCGCTTTCGCTGCGCTTCGATAGGCTAGCGGCGCCGCTGGCTTCCGCCGTTCGATGACGTCGTCGGGATCGCTGCGGTACCAAGCTATGTCTGCGTCCGCCGACGAACCGAACCCGGAAAATCCGCCCGACGACGGTGCGTTGGATCGGGCTTTTGCTGCCATGGAAGCCGCCGCGGCGGCCCATGATGCGGCGCCTCCGCCTCCCGAGCCGGCGGAGGTCGAGGAGCCTCCGGTTCAGGTCTCCTTGCGCGACAAGAGCGTGCCTTGGGCCACGGTCGCGGCCGCCGCCTTGGACGCGATTCCCGGGGGAAAGGCCCTCGAAAGGCATCAAGGGTTGCGCGCCGAAGAGGCGTGGCTGCGCGCGAGGCTTGCGGAGCATATAGGCGCCGAAGACGCCGGGGCGGAGGCCGAGACCTCCGCGACCCTCGCGCGGTTGCTGGTGTCGCGGGGGACCGATCTCGACACCGCCGCCGCTCTGGCGCGCCGATCGCTCACGTTGCACGACGACCCAGTGCTCCGCGCCGAGCTCGCGGGTTGGCTGGCGGGCATCGGTCAGCCGGCTCTTGGAGCGATGACCCTGCGGGGGTTGCTCGACAAAGAGACGGGCACCGGCAGGGCGACGACCCTCGTGCGTCTGGCGGTGCTGTTGGCGCGCGCCGGGGACGCCACCGGAGCCGCAGACTCGCTGCGAGAGGCGTCGCGTTTGGCGCCGAAGGAGGCCATCGCGAACGAGCTGTTCGGGACCCTCGCGACCTGGGCGCCGACCGAGGTGGCGCCTTCGGTGGCGGCGGCCGCCTACATCGAGGCCGCTCAACGCAGGGATGCCGCAGGTGACTCGGGCGCCGCGTTCGAGGACCGCCTGCGCGCGTTCGAAGCCTCGCCCTCCCACGAGCCCGCGAGCGACGCGCTGGCGCGCGCGCTCGCGAACCGTGGGAGGCCGGGGGCCGCCGACGAAATCGAGCGCGCGCACGGCAATACGTTGTGGAGCCGCGACGCCGGCCGCGCCCGACGCACCCACGTCCGGCGGATGGTCGCCGCGACACGTCGCGGCGACCATCCGCGGGCCGTGGGCGCTCTGCTCGATGCGGGGCTCGACGGCGAGGTCGGATCGGCGCCCGATCCGACCGTCGTCGAAGTGCTCGCGAACGCGGGCTTGCACGAAATCGCGGCTGCGCGGCTGGAGCTCTTCGCCGTGAAACAAACGGGCTCGGCGCGGGCCTCGGCCTACGCCGATCTCGCGCGCATTTACGCCGGGCCTTTGGCCGACGAAGCGCGCGCGCTCGACGCGTGGATCGAGGCCGCCGTGGCGAACGACGCGGACTCCATCGCGCAACTTCGCGAGCACGCCTCGAAGGACGTGGGGCCCCTCGTCGAAGCGCTGATTCGCATGGGGCTCGAGCGCGCCGACCCGGCGACGCCTGCGCGCATTCGCAAGGTTGGCGCGCTGCACGAGCTGATTTCCATTGCGTTCCACGAAGACAGCCACGCCCCCACGCTCGCGCGTTGGGCCGTGGGCGTGTTGCGTGGTCTTGGCAGTTCCGATGCCGCGTTGGAGGGCGATCTTTCGGTGGTCGCGCCCGCGGCGCGCGAGGCCGATGCGCAGCTCGCGGCCGCCCGCCGCGCCCTCGTCGAGGCCGAGGGGGACGCGCGGCGCGAGCTGCTCGAAACCCTCGCGGCGCTCTACGCCGAACGCCCGGACGAGGTCGAAGCGCACGTCGAGGTCCTGTCGCAGTGGGCAGAAGCGGCGCCCGACAGCGAAGCGCCCTTGAGGCATCTCATGCGTCTGACGCGCCGAGGTGGCCCCGCGAGCGTCTTGGAGGTCGCCCTGCGCACGCGTCTGAGCCGGGGAACATCGCGCCCCGCGGCGGCCCGTCTGCGCATGGCGCTCGGCGTGCTCAATTGGCGCGACGGGCACGAGCAAGCGGCGCTCACCGATCTTCGGCCATTGCTCACCGAAGCGCCCGGGCACCGCGCGGGCGCCGCGCTGCTCGCGGTCCTCGCGGCCCGTTTGGGGCGACCGAAAGATCGCGCCGCGGCGTTGATGGAGCTTTCGCGCACGGCGACGCCCGCCCTCGCCTCGGTGTTGCTTGCATGCGCTGCCGAGCTCGCTCACGGCGCTGGAGCAGAAGACGTCGCGGAGCGCGCGGCATCCGAGGCGTGCGAGCTCGATCCAACGTGCGAGCGAGCCCATGTCGCGCTGGCGACGGTGCTCGCGAACGCCAAGGATCGCGCGAGCGCAGGGGCTCTGGAGCAGGCGATGGGCATGGTCGTGCCGCGCCGCGTGTTTTGCCGCGCGCTCGCCGACAACCTCGAAGCGCTGGGCGAAATCGAGCTGGCCCTGGGTTGGACGCAGCGCTGGCTCGCCCTCACGCCCGGCTCGCCTGAAGCGATCGGGGAGCTGATTCGCCGCGCGACCGTGGCTCGCTCCGCCAACCGCGTGCACGACGCCCTCGCCTGGGTGCTCGCGCAGGCGGCGCCCCTCGGCGATCTCGCAGGACCGTTCGCCGACGCGTTGGAGCTGCTTTTCCAGCTCGATCCGACGCGCGCGCTGTCTGTCGCCAGGCGCACGCTCGATGTGTTCGGCCCGGGCCACGAGGTCTTGCGCGGACGTCTGCTCGCGCTCGCCGATGGCGTGCGCGAGCAGACGCTGGTCGTGACCTTGCTCGAACGCTGGGCCGCGTCGGGGCAAGGGGCCGAGGTCACGGTCCCCGTGCTCTTCGAGATCGCGCGCCGTCGCGCCGACGCCAAGCTCGCCGACGGCGCGGCCCGGGCGCTCGCCCGGGCCGCGGCCCTCGGCGCGCCCCCGCGGGAGCTCCTCGCGCTGTGCGACGATGTCTCGGACGCCGCGGGGCCGAACGGTTTGGGGGCCGACGGGCTTGTTGCCCTCGCGGAAGCGAGGGCAACAAGCCTGTCGGCCCTGTTGCCCGCGGAGGCCCAGCGCGCCGCCCTCGCTTGGCGAAATCTGGCCGGTTTGCGCTGGGATTTGGCCGAAGATCGCTCGGGCGCCGAATACGCGTTATTCGTTGCAGCACAAACGTTACCCCGCGGCGGCGTCGAAATTTACGCGCGCGATCTGCGTGAGATCGCGGGCCCGGCCGACGCCCTCGATGCGCTGCTGGCGCGCGCGTCCTCGCTCGAAGAGCCTGGCGAGCAGCGCATTCGCTCCGCCGTCTTGATCCAAGCCGCGGCCCTCGCCGCGAGCCTCGGCCGTGATCCCGTCGCGGTAGCCGCAGCGCGCGAAGCGATCGCCCTCGATCCTTCGCGCGCCGACGCCGTGGCCATCATCGAGCGCTCTGCGACCTTCGAAGGTGGCATCGACGCCCTCGACGAGACCTACGATTTTCTCGCGTCCGCGGCCCTCGGCACCTACGGCCGTCGCGCCGCCCACTACCGCGCCGCCCGCGAGCTCGAACGGCGCGGGGCCCTGGAGCGCGCGCTTCGCCACGCGGTCGCGAGCTTCGAAGCGGTGCCGTCCGAGGGCACGTCCTACGTCCTGCTCGCGGGATTGGCCGAAAAAGCACGCGATCGCGGGGAGGCCGTGCGCGCCCTCGAACGCGTCGCGGCGGCGGCCCAACCCGAAGCGCGCGCCGTGTGGCTGAAGCTCGCCGCGTCCCTCGCGGGCCAAGACGAAGAGGGGACGCGCACGCGCTTCGACATCCTCTTGCGCGCCCTCCACGTCAGCCCCGATCCCACGATGGTGAGCGACGTCGGGCAGGCGTTGCGTGACTACATCGCCCTCACCGGCGAGGCGGATCTCGCGCGAATGCGCTTCGATCGCGCGACGCGCGCGACACTGCCGCGGCTCGACGGACCGGACGGCGCGCGGGCCGCGGTTGCGTTCGCCGAGGTCGCGCTCTCCGTCCTCGCGTCGCCGTCGCTGGCGTTGACCGCCTTGATGCGCGGCCTCGCGGTGGACGGCGACATGCCCGAGTTCGACAAGCTCGTGCCCCACGCGGAGGTCCTGGCGTCCGCGCACGACGACGCAAGGGCCCTCGTACGCAAGGTCGAAGAGGCCGTAAAAAGCCCGTTTTCCAGCGTGGGCCCCGCGGTTCTGTCGCTCGCGGCTGCCGTCGCGACGGCCCTCGGTGAGGGCGAGGTGGGCGCGTCCTTGCTCGTCGAGTCGGCCCGCCGCGCGCCCGAAGACGCGGCCCTCGTGCATCGCGCGAGCGAGGCCGCGGAAGCGTCTGGGCAACCCGATCTCGTCGACTTGATCGAGGACTCGTTGCCCGTGGCGCGCACCGTCGAGGCCCTGCTCCACCTCGCCGACAAGCACGAGCGCGAGGCCGATGAGCCCCAGGCCGCGGCCGCCTACGAACGGGCCCTCGCGACCGGCGAGCTGACTCCCGAAGAGCACGCGTTCGCGTTCGAGCGTGCTCGCGACATTCGCCGCGATCGACACATGGACGCGGAGCTTGAAGCCCTGCTGCGTGGGGAGCTCGCTCGCCCCGATCTCGACGTGCAAGAGCGCCTGGATTTGGCCCGTGAACTGTCGGCGCTGCTCTCCCGTCGTGGGGACGCCGCGGCGGCCATCGAGGTGTTGTTGGAGCCCGCGGCCCGGGCCCCGGTGGACGCCGCCGTTCTGCGCGAGCTGCGCGATCTGGCTCGCCGCGCGGGGGACAAGCCGCGCGAGGTCGAGGCGCTCACCAAGCTCGCCGACGTCCTCGACGACGACGACGAAAAGCTCGGCGTCCTGCGCGAGCTCGCGGCCCTCGCGCGCGACCTCGGCGAAGGCGCGGTTTTACCGCGCTACGAAGCCATTTTGCGCCTCGACGCCAGCGACCTCGACGCCCTCGCCGCCCTCGAACAAGCGGCCAACGAGCGCGGGGATCACGAGGCGATCGCGTCGCTCCTCGCGCGGCGCATCGCCCTCGTCGAGCCCGGCGACTCACGGCGCGTGTTGCGCCTGCGCAGGGCGGCGGTGCTCGAACAACGTCTCGGACGCCTCGACGAAGCCGTAGCAGAGCTCGAAGCGCTGCTGGAGGAGGCCTCCGACGACGCCACCGCCGTGCGCTTCCTCGCGGACCTACACGAGCGCATCGGCGCGCCGTCACGCGCCGCACCGCTCTGGCTGCGCGCGAGCGAGCTGTCGGCCACCATCGACGACAAGGCCGAATACGGCCTGCGCGCGTGCCGTTGTCACCTCGAAGGGGGCGACGTCAGCGCGGCGCGCACGACGCTCGAAGACATCGCGCCCATGGCGCCCCGCGAAGCCGTGATCGAAATACGCGTGGAGCTCGCGCGCCGCTCGGGCGACGCGCGCGTGCTCGCGGACGCCCTCGATCAGCTCGCATCGACGGCCTACCACACGCCCGAGCGCAGGGCCGCGTTGCTCCTCGAAGCGGCGCGCGCGGCGGCGAGCGTTGGCGACGACGCGGCGGCCCTCGAAAAGGCCCGCCGCGCGGCGAAGATCGCGCCCGATCAGGCCGACGCGGTGATCGAAGCGCGGCGCTTGCTCTACCGCGTCGGCGGCGCGGGAGCGCCCCGCGAGGCCCAAGAGGCCGTCGACGAGCTGCTCCGCATCGAGCCCCGCGTGGCTGTCTCGGACATCGACGTCTTCGCCTTCCTGTTGGCCGAAGAGCTCGACGTCATTCAGGGCGGCGGCGCGGGCATGCGCGAGCTCGCCAAGCGTCACGCGGCCCACGGGCCTTCGCCCCTCGTTGCCCTCGGCATGGCCGAGCGACTGACGCGCAATCGCAGCTTCGATGAGGCCCTCCCGCTCTTCGAAGAGGCCCTCAAAGGCCCGCTCCGCGGCCTGCGCACGCGGGGTCGCGTCGCCCTCGCGGCGGCGGAAGCGGCGCAGCACGCGGGCTCCCTCGACGTCGCGGCGCGCCTGCTCGACGACGCGGCGTCCGAGCCCGACACGCGCGCGATCGCGCAGCGTCGCAAGCTCGAGCTCACCGCGCTTCGCGGTCATCCGGCCTCCGCGCAGCGCGCGCTGGAGCAGCTCCTCGATGGCGCCGCGGGGGTCGAGCGCGCGCGCCTCCTCAGCCAGCTCGCGCGTTTTCAAGCGCCGACCGATCGAAGCGCGGCGGTGCGCCTGTACGGCGAGGCCATCCGCTTCGCGTCCACCGATCGCAACCTCTCCTCCGAACTTTCGGCTGAGCTTGCCCATATTCAGGGTCTCGACAACGACGTCGGCTCGCGCCCTCCGCCTGCCCTCCCGCCCACGTCGAAGGCCGCCATCTCGGCGCGCCACGAAGAGCCGCGCGAGGCCGCCTCCGGCCCGCGCTCGCTCATCCCCGTCTTGCTCTCCGACGCCTTCGCGCCCGACGCCGCGCCCATCGTCGTGCGCACCGTCGACGACGACGCGGCGGCGCCGGCTTCGCTGCGCCCGGCCGCCCTCGGTCAAAGCGAAGAGTTTTTGGTCGCCGATTTGATGCGCGGCTCGTACGAGTCGGGCGAGGCCCTGATTCAGCTCTACGCGGCCAGCGAAAAGCCCCGCAACCGCGACATTTTGGCCGTTCGCAAGCGGCAGGTCGCGCTGCGGCCCGGCGACCTCGACACGCTCACCAAGCTCCGCGACGCGGCTAGCGCGGACGGCGCAACGCCGCTCGTCCGCGCCGTCGAGCACGTCCTCGGCGCCTTTGGTGGCGGCGAGCCCTTGGCGCCACCGCCCCTCGCCGATCAGCGCGAAGCCGACGACCTCGTGGGCCTCTTGCTCTTCCGTTCGGTCTCCACGCCCGTCCACGAGGCCCTCGCCCTCGCCTGGGAGACGGGCCTCTACCGCAAAGAAATGGCTCATTTCGGCCTTACGGGCGTCGATCGCGTGCAACCGAGCGCGGTCACGCCCCTCGCCGACGCCTACCGCAACATCGGTCGCGTGCTCGGTTTGGGCCGCACAGCCCTGTATTTCCATCGCGAACCGGGCTCGCTCTCCGCCAAGGTCGCGTTGCTCGCGCAACCCGCCGTCGTCCTCGTGGGCGAGGCCGCCGAAGACACCCCCGAGCTCCGCTTCGTGCTTGGCGCCGAGCTCGCGGGCGCGATGCCCCAGCACGCCCTCGTCAATGCATGGCCCGAAACGCAGGTCCGCACGCTGCTCGCCACGTTGGCTGCGGCCTTCGGGCCCGTGGGCACCCTGCCGCGCGGCGACACCGAGACGGCTCACCGCGTGCGCGAGCTGTGGCAAGCGGTCTCCCCCCGCACCGAGCGCCGTTTGCGCGAGATTTTCGCCGAGCCCGAGCACCTGACCTACGAAGAAGCGCGGGCCGGAACGCGCCAGGCGATGTGGCGCGCGGGGCTCTTCGCGTGCGGCGACTTGGCCGTAGCGCTTCGCGTCATGCTGGTCGAGCTCGCGGTGCCCCTCGACATGAGCATCACGGAGCCCGGCGGCCTCGCGCAAGCCGCCGCAGCCTATTCTCCGGTCGCCGATCTGGTCCGCCTGGCGACCCGCATGGAATACGCCGAGGCCCGGTGGCAAACCGCCGAAGGCCGCCATTCCGGTCGAAATGCGCTGTCCACGTGAGCGTGTTGCGGTCTCTTGCTACAATCCGCCCCGTGCGCACGCTGAAACACCGATTCCCCACCCTCGTTTCGCTCGCTCTGCTCTCCGCCCTCGTCCTTTTGCTGCTTCCGCGCATCGCGTTCGCAGACGGAGACGCAGACGCCTTCACCCAAGCCATCGAGAGCGACAACCCGATATGGGCCGGCGCGATTGCCTTTGGTGGCGGTCTCCTCACCTGCCTTACGCCCTGCGTTTATCCGATGATCGCCATCACGGTGAGCATCTTCGGAGCGCGCCAAGCATCGAGCTGGCGTGAGCGCCTGCTGCTCTCCACGGCGTTCGTCATGGGCATGGCGGTGTTGTTCACCTCGATGCTCGTGGGCGCCGCGCTGACCGGCAGCGTCTTCGGCAGCGCGCTCTCCAACCCCTGGGTTTTGGCTGTCATCTCGCTCGTTTTCATCGCCCTCGCGGCGTCCATGTTCGGCGCCTTCGAGATGACGCTCCCCGACTCCGTCATGCAACGGCTCTCCACCGTCGGCGGTGTGGGCTACGGCGGCGCGTTTCTGCTCGGCCTCGTGAGCGGCCTCGTCGCCGCGCCCTGCACGGGCCCCGTGCTCACGGGCATTCTGCTCTGGATCGGCCGCACACAAAACGTCGGCCTCGGAGCCATCGTTGGCCTGCTCTTTTCGCTCGGCCTCGGCCTGCCGTTCTTCCTCGTCGGCGCCTTCGCCGTCTCGCTGCCGAAGGGCGGCAAATGGATGGTCGGCGTCAAATCGTTCTTCGGCATCGTGCTGCTCGTCGTCGCGCTCTACTACCTGAAGAACGCCTTTCCTCTGCTCGCGCAGCCGGTGCAGGCGACGACGTCGTTCTTGGGCATCATGGTCGGCCTCGTGGTCGCGGGCCTCGCGCTCGGCGCGGTTCACCTGTCGTGGGACGACGGCGGCATCGGCATCAAGATCCGCAAGGGCGTGGGCATCGCGCTCGCGACGCTCGGTGGTTTCTGGATGTGGGCCAGCATCGATCTTCCCCCCGTGCACGAAGCCATGGCGGCGACCGACGGTGGCCCCGTCGCGCCGCTCGTTTGGGAGCACTCCGAGCAAGTGGCCACCACCAAGGCCAAGACCGAGAGCAAGCCCATGCTCATCGACTTCACCGCCGATTGGTGCGCCGCGTGCAAAGAGCTCGCGCGAGAGACATTCTCCGATCCCCGCGTGATGGCCGAAGCATCCCGCTTCGTTGCGTGCAAGGTCGACGCAACCGACGACGAAGACGAACAGATCAACGCAGTCAAAGAGAAATACCGCGTCGTGGGCCTACCCACCGTGGTCCTCTACGACTCGCAAGGGAACGAGAAGAAGCGCTTCAATCAGTTCGTCGACGCCGACAAGTTCCTCGCGGCCATCAAAGAAGTGAACTGACAACGCCCGCATCCTCCCTGTCTCCGGGGTGCGGGAACGAGCCCTCCTATGTCCCCTCGCCGCGTCGCACCCCTCTTCCTGTTTTTCACGCTTTCAGCTTGTTCCGAAGCCGATCCGGCGGCCCAAGGTGGGGTCATCGTGGGGGTCACGACGGACCTTCGCGTGGGCGTCGACATCACGCGCCTCGACCTCGTGCTCAGCGACGACGGCACCGTCCTTCGCCAAGAGTCGCTGACCAGCGACGCGTCCACGCTCGAGCTGCCGCTGGAGCTCGCCGCCAAAGATCGCGAGGCAGGTCATCGTATCGAGGCGAAGCTCGAAGGCTTCACGGGATCGGCCTCGCTGCCCATCGTCACGCGCTCCATCGCGACCCTCGTCCCCGCCGAGCGCACCGTGCTTTTTCGCGCTGCGCTCGACAGCACTTGCGTGGTGCATCCCGGTCAAGACACGTCGTTTTGCGACGAAGGTCTCACGTGCATCGGGGGCGCCTGTGTCGACCCCTTCGTCGACGCGCGCTTGCTCGAAGACTATGCGCCGGATTGGGCCGACGCGGGCAAGGGTGACATCTGCAAGCCCGTGGGCGCGGGCGCTCCCGAGGTCATCGTGGGCAAGGGCCAGGGCGACTACTACCCGGCCGAAGACGGCGAGGTCGCACAGATCGAAGCGGGTCCCCAGGGCGGTCACCACATCTGGGTGGCCGTGCGCCAAAAGAACCTCGCGCGCTCGGGCTCGATCACCCGCGTCAGCGGCACGGTCCTCGACACCTCGGAGGAGTTTACGCCGTTCAGCGTGGTCTTCACCTACGACCCCGACGAGGGCGGCTACTGCAAAGTGTACGGTCTGCGCTTTCAGCTCGACGACCAGCTCCCCATCGAAGAGCTGTTCGGCAAGACGGTCGATGTCCGAGTCAAAATCAGCGACCCCGACGGCGACATCGGCGAAGGGGTCCGGCGCTTCAAGCTGTCGACCGACACGATTTAGCTACTTTTTCTCGGTCTTTTCGGCCTCGTTCGCGGCCTCGTTCGCGGCCTCAGCCGCGCGCCAGCGCGAGAAGAAGCCATCCGTCGCGAGGTCGAGCGAGAGCTCCAACGCCATCACATGGAGCACGTCGTCACGATGCTCCTCCGCGCTCCTTTGACCGTCGGCTTCGAGCGTCTTGGCCCGTTGCCATTCGATCAACATGGCGACGACCTCCTGCTCCACCTTGCGAAGGGCCGCCTCCGTGTCGAGCGCGAGCCGCGTGATGGGCAGCTCTTCGTCCGCAAAAACAAGGCGATCCAGTTGCCACGTGGCCCTCGCTTCGAAGCCCAACGAACGCCCTCCGGCCTCGCTCGTGCGGTAGGGATCGCTGTCGGTGGGGCTGACCTTGGCTTCCTCGTCGAGCTCGTGAAGAAGTCGCAAGCGCAGCTCGGGCAGCAGGGCCGAGCGTCGTGCGCGGGAGGCGAGGTCGTCGAGCCGCGACAGGGTCCGGCGGCCGAGAGCCCGATTTCGAGCGGCAGAAATGGCCTTTTTTGCCACC
The DNA here is from genome assembly GCA_964383995.1 of uncultured Polyangiaceae bacterium. Taxonomy (GTDB): domain Bacteria; phylum Myxococcota_A; class Polyangia; order Polyangiales; family Polyangiaceae; genus CAYLJT01. The sequence continues at coordinate 21,430 of CAYLJT010000006.1, read as the reverse complement.
TCTGTGGTGACGATGACGGGCACCTCGACGGTGTCGGTCACGGCCTCCGTAGGAACCTCGACACGCGCGGTCGGCGTCTCCGCGATCGGTGCCGACGATCGCAGCCAGCGCTCGATGGGCAGCTCCACGAACAGCATGCCCCCCATGCTCTGCGAGCCGCCTTCTTCGGCGCGCATGCCGAACGCCGCGGATAGGGTGAAATGCGCATTGTCGTCGTCGTCGAGCGGCGTCGCCGCGCGGGCCACGGACGGCGTGACGAGCAGGGTGAGGGTCGATGCGATGAGAACCAGGTTGCGGGGTCGTTGAAGGTGCATGCCCATCCATCGACCGCTGGACCTCGCCAGTTGCGCGCGAGACGAATTTTTTTTGAAAGCCCCGCGCGGGCTCAGCTCGCGCCGCCGAAACCGAGATCGCTCGCGCCGCCGAACCGGGTCACCACCCGAACGGGCGCGAAATTCGTCGGGAAAGGCAGCCATTCGTGGACCACGGAAGGCTCGCCGTCGGGGGTCGCGAGCACGGCCGCTTGCAGCGAGCGAGGTCGCCAGGGTGTCCCCGACGCGAGCGCAAACAGCGCCTGCGGGGCGTCGAGGCCGTCGAGCTCCTCACGCGAGCCGCGGGGCGCGAACCCTCGAAACATCTCCATGCGCACGAGGGCCAGCTCGTGCGGTTCGGGCTCCTTGGTCCAGCGGGCCGTCGTGCGCGCCACCTCCGAGCTTGGCTCGCCGCGCGGCATTTGCAGCTCCATGCCCACCGCGAACGGGTCGAAACCCTTGGAAAACAGCCATCCCACGCTCACACGCACGTCCGCGCTCGGGGGCAGGTCGTGCACGAATTGTTCGCCCGACAAAGCATCCACGACGAAGTCGCGCGTCGTGACCTCGGGGCCATCCCAGCTCGGGACGATCGTGATCACGCGCAGCGCCACCTTGCCGTCGGGGGCGGAGACGCGTGCGTGCGCCAGCGTCGTCGGGCGCACCTCCCAATACAAAAACAAGGTCTTCGGATCGGTCGCCACCGCCACGACCTCGTCCACGTCGTAGCGCTCGGGCAGGGCCGAAGGCTCGCTCGCAGGGCCCGATTCCTCGGCCATTTCGGCGGTTTTTGCTTCGACGACCGGCTCCGCCTCAGGGGCCTCCGCGCGCTTCGCGTCGTCCCTCGCTTCGACGACCGACAGGGCCTCCTGCGTCGCGCTCTCGGCCTCCATGCTCTCGTCTTCGTCCTTCGGGGGAGCCCCCTTCGGCGCCTCGGCGGAGCTTGCCTGCACGGTGAAACGATCGCGCAGGGCCCTCGCTTCGGCGTGATCGGGCTCGTTGCTCAGCACCTCGTCGAGGATCGTGATGGCCCGCGAAAGGTGCCCCTGAGCCGCGTAGATCTCGGCGAGCGTGACCGTCGGCAGGGGCGCTTGAGGGCTCGGCCAGGTGCGCGGTGCCGGCTTTTCGCGCATCGCCTTCGCGGCCTCGGGCAGGTGCAGCCCAAGCTCGATGACGCTCGCCAGAAGGTCCCTCGCGCGGCCCAAGAAGCCGCGGGCCTTCTTGCGCTCGTCTTGGGTGCGGGCGGTTCGCGAGAGGATCTCGTCGATGAGCTCGGCTTGGGTCAAGACCCGAGGCCGCATGACACCGAGGCGCTCGGCGCGGGCGACAAGCTCTTCACGGGAGAGCTCTTGAAGCTGTCGACGGTTCATGGGCGCGGACCCTAGCGCAACGAATCCTCGAAGGCGGTTCGAAATGCGCGGAGCGAGCGTCGCCTCGACGAGGGGCGCGAAAGTCCCCGCGGAAGGGCCCAAACCGTCGAAAAGTTTTCCCCTTTCGTCGCGCTTGATACGAGCCGTTGAGATGGCGTCGACCTCGAATCAAGCCACGTTCCGACCCGCCCTGCGGCAGGGTCAACGCTACGATGCCTCCGCCGCGTCGCGACCGATCCTCGTCTTTGAGGACATCTTCAAGTCGTATCGCGCGGATCAGCCCGTCCTTCGAGGCATGTCGCTGACCATCGAACGGGGCGAGCTGGTGTTCATCACGGGGCCGAGCGGCTCGGGAAAGAGCACGCTTTTGCGCTTGGTTCACGGCATGGAACGGGCCGACGGCGGTCGCATCCTGTTCCTTGGCCGAGACATCGCGCGCCTCACCGATGCGGCCATCCCCGCCCTCAGGCGCAACATCGGTTTTGTGTTTCAAGACTTCAAGCTCGTGCCCTCGTGGACGGTGTTCGACAACGTGGCCATCGCCCTCGAGGTCACGAACCTGCCGTCGCGCCTGATCCGCACGCGGGTCGGCGAAACGTTGGAACGGGTGGGCCTCGCGGGGCGCGGAAACGATCCTGCGCGGGTGCTCTCCGGCGGCGAGCAACAGCGCGTCGCCATCGCCCGCGCCATCGTCACCGAGCCTGCGCTTTTGCTGGCGGACGAGCCCACGGGCAACCTCGATCCCCAGCTCGCCATCGACATTTTGGGGCTGTTCGAGGACATCCACGAGACGGGGACCACGGTGCTCTTCGCGACGCATGACAGGACGCTCCTCGACGTGCGTCCGCGGCGGGTCGTGATCCTCGACGAAGGCAAGGCCACCGACGCTCCGCACGGCCTCTCGTACGAGGACGAGGACAGCGGTGTTCGTGCGGCAAGCTAATTGGTTTGAGCTGAAAGGATTCGGCGCATGTTCGACGTGAGCAGGGTCGTTCGGACCTGGAGAGCGGGGCGCAGCTCGCTGCGTACCCAGGCCACCTCGGTTTTCTCCCTGGCGGTCGCCTTCGTATGTTTGGCGGCGGCCTTGCTCGTCGTGACGAACCTCGCCGTCGTGCAAGAGCGCTGGTCGCGCGCGGGGCGGGCGACGGTGTACCTGAAGGACGGCGCCACCGAGGAGGACGTCGCGTCCATCGTGGCGGCCCTCGAAAAGACGCCCAGCGTGCAAAAGGTTCGCTACGTCTCCGCCACCGAGGCGCGCCGCGAGGTGTTGGCCGACCAACGGGACGCCTCCCTCGCCACACTGCCCCCCAACGCCTTCCCGGCCTCCCTCGAAGTTGGCTTCGATGCGGGCATCGAAGACGACGCCTTGGCCGGCATCGCCCTCAAGCTCCAGGCCCTGCCGCTCGTGGACACGGTCGAGACCTACGAAAAGTGGACCGAGAAGCTCTCTGCGCTGTTGCAGGGCGGCGTAACGGCCAGTTTGTGCCTCGCGCTCGTGGTGTTGGCCGCGGTGATCAGCGTGGTTGGCTCCACCATGCGCATGTTGCTCCAACAACGGCGTATCGAGGTCGAGGTGCTGCGCCTCGTGGGCGCTACCAACGACTTTGTCCGCAGGCCCTTTGTCGTGGAAGGTGCGGCTCAAGGGGCCTCGGGCGCCCTGGTCGCCATCCTGATTTTGGGCGCGCTCTTCGCGGTGGTCCGCGGTCGCCTGGATGGCAGTTTGGCCTCGCTGCTCGGCGTCGAGCCCTCGTTTCTGCCCTGGTATGTGGCCCTCGGCATGGTCGCCCTGGGCGGCCTCTTGGGCGCCATGACAGCCCTTGTCAGCCTCCGAAAGTTGCTCGCCGTATGAGCCGTCAGGGAGCAGCGTGGGTCTTCGGACTGGCCCTCTTCGCGAGCACGAGCGGCGTCTTTGCGCAGCTCCCGGCGAGCCTGTTCTCCGCATCGCAAGGGGCACCCAGCGCCGCCATCCCCGCGGGAAGCGACCTCGATCGCATGCTCTCCGAGCTCAACGCCCGGGAGGCCGCGCTGCGCCAGGAGCTCGACGGTTTGGGCCCCGAGCTGACCCTGGTTCAAGCCCGCACCCTGGCCCGGGGCAGGGCCTATTACCGCCTTGTTCGTGCGGGCCTGTTGCCGGTCGGTGGGGGCTTTGACGCGCTCGTCGATCACGCCGCCAAGGTCGAGCGCACGAGGAAGGCCCTGGAGCGCGATGTGGCCAAAGAGAAGGCCATCGTCAAGCGCCAAGCGGAGCTGTCCGAGAAGCTCAATCGCCTAGGCGCCGAGCGTGCGCCGCTCGAAATGCAGCGCGAAGCCATGCAACGCGCGCGGGCCGTCATCGCCGAGGCCGAAGAGCGTCAGAGGGCCTTTGAGCGTGCCTTTTCGTCGTCTTCCCGGCCTAGCGACTACGTGGCTGTTTATGGGGCCGAGTCGGGGCCCCTCGACGTCGATCCTACCCAGGGCTTTGCCGCGTTGCGTGGTCGACTGCCACTGCCCGTCACGGGTCGTGCCGAGGTGCGTCGCGTGGAGTACATGGGTGGACCTGGCATCGAGCTGGAGGCCTCCGCGGGCGCCACGGCGCGCAGCGTCTCCGCGGGTCGCGTGGTGTTCGCCGATCGCAACGAAGGTTACGGCCTGGTGGTCATTCTCGATCACGGTGACAACTACTTCTCTGTCTACGGTCACCTCGGCGCCACCGACGCCGTCGTCGGCGCAACGATTGCGGCGGGTGGCAGGGTAGGTGTCTTGAGCAGCGAAGGCGGCCGAGGCATGTTGTATTTCGAGCTGCGAAAAGCGGGCTCTGCCATCGATCCAGGACCCTGGCTCGGGCTATAGTCGGGCATGCGCCCTGGCTTGCTCGTTCTCCCCTTCCTTTTCATCTTTAGCGCCGGTTGCGGCAGCAGCGTGGTTGCCGAACAGGGCACGGGCGGGGCGGGGAGCTCCACGTCGTCGGGCTCTGGAGGGACGTTGCCCTGCCCCAGCGCGCCTCCCAGCCACGACGCGCTGTGCACGGGCTTCGAAGGGCGCACTTGCGAGTACGGCAGCGACCCGCGCATCTACTGCCGCACCTCGTATACTTGCGTCGACATGGGCGCGGGCGGCGCGCGTTGGCAAGATCCTGGCGGCCCTGACTGCCCACCTCCGCCCGTCGGCGACTGCCCCCCCACGCCCACCGCCACGGGCGAGTGCAAGCCGGACGGTTTGGTGTGCATCTACTCCGAAGGGGCGCAGTGTGCTTGCTCCTCCTGCACCGGAGGCCCCTGCGGTCAGATCGCCTATTGGGCCTGCTCGCCGCCTCCGCCCACCTATTGTCCCGGACAAGCGCCCAATGTGGGACAGGCATGCTCCGAAGAAGGTGTCGTGTGCAACTATGGCAGTTGCTCCGGCGGCACGGTTGCCAAACGCATCTGCCAGGACGGCGTGTGGGTGGACGAGCCCGTGCCCTGTCCGGTGTAATCGTCGGCACGCACGAGCACGACGCCAGAAAGCCTCTCTCGGCCTCGCGGCCTCGGGTACCATGGTTGAATGCGCCCCTCGACCGCCCTTCGTGCGACCTTCGTCTCTTCTGTCCTCCTCGCCCTTGCCGGCGCGCCAAGCTGCAGCGCATCGAACGAAAATCCCACGAAAACAAGCACTTCGGCCTCGTCCGGCGGGGGCCTCGGGGGCTCCGGAGGGGAGGGCGCGACGAGCACGACAACGAGCGGCACGGGCGGTGCCGACGCCTGTCCCGACGACCCCAACCAGGCGGTGGACGCCGACGGCGACGGCGTTTGCGATGAAATCGACGATGCCTGTCCGAACGACCCCGAGCAATGGACGGACGCGGACGGCGACGGTGTGTGCGACGAGGTGTCCGATGGCTGCCCCGACGATGCGGGTCAGTCGCTCGACGCCGACGGCGACGGCTTTTGCGACGAGCTCGACGACGACTGCCCCCAAGACCCTGCGGGCCACAAGGACACCAACAACGATGGTGTCTGTGACGGCAACGACGATAACGACGGAGACGGCGTGTCGAACGGCGAAGAGGCCGCCAACGGCGTGGATTGCGCCATCTCCGACCCGGAGCTCGCCGACAGCGACGAAGACGGCGTCGACGACAACCAGGACCCTTATCCGCTCGATCCTTACCCCGAGTACATCTTGCACCGGAACGACCTGGGCACGATTGACCTCATGCTGTCGAACAGGGACGGAACCTTCCAACCCCCCGTGGAGATCGGCAAGGCCTTCGGTTGCACCAACGACGCTCCCCACAACTGCCCCGAAGATCCGGCCTACCGCTACGTGGCCTTCGTGGTGACCGACTTCGACAACGACGGTCGGGTGGACTTCCTGGCCTTGGGCGACAAGGACCCGGTCGACACCGCAAATCCCAGGGATTTGTGGTGGTTTGCGCGCACGGGCTCGTTCTCCTCCGGCAACTTGACCACGTTTCAACAGCGCCTCGTCGACGCCAACGTCACGGAGAACATGTTCGGCACGGCCGCCGATCTGACCAACGACGAGCGCATCGATCTGGTGGCGATGGACGTGGTCAAGCCGAGCTACATCTCCAACGCGTACCTGTACTCCTACGAGAACACCGGCCTCGTGGGCTCCGCCAACTGCGCCTATTCGGCCGACCCTGCCAATCCCAACGGCTGTGCCTTCATTCGCCGTCTGGCGGTCGATTTGTCCACCTGGGCCAACAACCAATGGATCGTCCGTAGCTCCGGCGACGCCGTGGACGTCGACGGCGACGGCTTCCGCGACATGGCCATTTACAGCCTATCCAGCGGCGGCAACGTGTCCGTCCCGGTGTACATCGTCTCCGGCAACGGCGACGGCACCTTCGATCCCCCGGGAGCTGCCCTGTTCAGCCACTCCACGGCTGGTTGTGGCGCGTCCCCCGCCAACAGCATCTTGTTCGCCGACTTCAACGCCGACAACCTGGGCGACGTGATCATCGGCTTCGACGACGACGGGGACCCCGGCAGCGCCTGGTTTTACCCCGGAAAGCTGAACGGCTCGACGTTCTCGTTCGACTTCGCGCAGTGCAAAGAGGCCCTCGACATCAACCCTGGAAACGAGTCGGGCTCCGATCAACCGGGCGCGACCGGCGCAAGTCGGCCCTTCGATTTCAACTTCGACGGCTTTCAAGACATCATGGTGGGCTATCGCTACCAAAGCGCCACACAGCCTCCCACGCGCACCGAGCTCTACCTTGGCAAGGGCGACGGCTCCTTCCAGTCACCGCTCATCGTCCGCGATTTTCCCACGACCGACTTTGGGTCGAGCTTCGCCACCCCGCAGCGGCTTTGCTCGTGGTTCCCCATCGCGGCGCCGTGAGCTGGCTCAGACGCCCATCTTGCTCTATGATCCCGACCTGGAGACACTTATGAAGGCCCCTTCCCATGTCGTGCTCGTGCTGTCCGCTCTTTGTGGGGCGCTCGTCGTCGCAGGCACCTTCGCCGGCGGGTGCGCGGCAGGTGACGAGGGGGGCGACACCAGCAACAGCACGCCGGAAAGCTGCCAAAACGGCATCGACGACGACGACGACGACAACGTCGATTGCGCCGACCCCGACTGCGGCGGTTATCGCTGCGCGCCGACCATCCCCGAGGGCTTCACCGACTTAGGCTACGTGGTAGTCGCAAAGTACACGGCCGAGAGCGAAGAGCCCGAGTGTCCCCCGGAACACCCGACCGAAAAATACAAGGCCGTCGTCGAGCCCAACGTCAACGAGCAGGGTTGTACGCCCTGCACCTGTGGTGATGTCAAGGGCGAGTGCAAGCTGCCCGACCTCGACGCCGCCGCCCCGGGCCTGCAAGGCATCAAGATCTCCAGTCGCGCGTGCGGCGACGCCGCCCTCCCGACCATCTCCCTGGTCACTGTGCCCGACCCCTGGGACGGCGCCTGCTATTCCGCCAACGCCTACCTCGGAGGTCAGACCAACTGTCTACCTTCCGACTGCAATGTCTCGGTCACGACGGGCGCCCTCGAGACCAGCACCACCTGCGAAGCCGCGGGGGGCCAGCCTACCGAGGTCAAGGGTGCCTTCTTTGTCAAGCTGTGCGGGGGAAGCAGCGAGTCCGGTGACGGTTGTGGAGGTGGCGCCTGCCTGGCCAAACCCTCGACCGCCTTCGATCAAAGCATCTGCGTCGCGCAGCACGGCGGAACGAGCTGCCCCGACGGCTTCCCCCTGGCCACGGTCGCCTACGATCCCAACGAAATTACGCCCATCACCTGCTCCGAGTGCGGCTGCGACTTGCCCGCGGGGAACGGTTGTTCCGGCACCATAAGCCTCTATAGCGACACCCAGGGTGTGGCGTGCACGACAGAGGTCGTCACCTTCAACGCAGGCGACTGTGTCGACCTCGTCGGCAACCCGACCATCGCAGGGCGCACGCTCCAGCTCGATCAAAGCCCCTCGGGCGCGTGTACACCCACGCCGGGCGGCGGTGTGCCGTCGGGCGTCCCGCAGGTCGGCGTCCCCACGCTCATCTGCTGTACAGAATGAGCTTACCCCGCGGCGTCGTGCGCAAAATAACGGCGCACGGCCCGCGGATGGTCGGCGTCGCCCTCGACCTCGAGGTAGGGTCGGCCTGCCGAAAACGCGAAGCTTGCCGTGTTGGCGTACACGCCGTCGAGGGCTTCGCAGTGGGTGTGCCCGAAGATGACCAGCTTAGCGTTCGACACCTCGGCGACACGCTTGGCTGACTCGGACAAACGGTCAACGACGCGGCCCACATAGCGGCTCTTGCCGTGGGACCACGAGCGCGCCATGCCCGCCGCGCCGAGCGCGCACAACAGGGCTCCGGCGGCGGGCCTGCCCAGCGCCAGGCCGCCGAGCCCCGCCCCCATGGCCACCGTGGCGAGCACGCGATCGAAGTAAATGCGCGAGAACGTGGCCGCCAAGCTCTCCATGGTCGGCTTCGCGCCGAGGCTCAGGAGCTCATCGATTGTCTCGGACGAGAGCCCTGCTTCCACCATGAAGCGCGCCATCTCCGCCTCGCCCGCGGCCTTCTCCTCGTGCGCCCTGTAAAACGGGCCGCTACGGAACATGGCTGTAAAAGCGGTGTAGAAATAGCGGTAGATAACGTAGGGCGCGCGTTTTCCATACCACTTGAACGACGCCAAGAAGAGCTGCAGAGGGGGTTGGGCGTTGTGGTGCAAATAGGCATGGGCGCCCGTCGGCGCGATGAACTGCTCCACGAAATGCACGCCCAGGCTCGGCTCGCCGACGATCAGCGGGTGGGCCGGCGCGTTGTCCGGGTCATACAGGTGACCATGTTCGATGTGGAGGCCGCCCTCGCGGAAGAACCAGGGTGTGTGGCGGATGCGCGACTGGTAGGCTGCGTCGAGGCCGAGCGCGTCGCCGAGGTCGCGCTTGAAGTGCTGTTCGGCGACGTGCGCGTCGTGATTGCCACCCACGAGCCACAGCTCGCCCCCGCGCGCCACGTGCTCGCTGAGGGCGGGGCCGGCCGCCGCGTGGTGCGCGAGCACGGCGCCGAGGGCTTCGCGGTGGGGGCGCCCGGGCGCCTCCGCGGACAGGTCGAAGAGGTCCCCGGCGAACACCAGGCGGGCGCCCGGGTGGCGGCGGACCAGCGTGGCAAGATCGTCGGAGACGGCGCGCGCGGTGGCCCGGGTAAGGTGCAGATCGCCGAGGACGAGGGTACGCCGCGTGGGGCCCATGACGCACACGATGAAGCACGCGGCGGGCGCGGCCGCAAGTCATCGCGAGTGCGTAGACCGCTTCACACAGCCACTATTTCGTGGTTTCGGCCTGTTCCCGGCGGGCCCCTAGCACTAAAGTCGCGCCCGTGACGACAGCCATCCTTGTATCGAGCCACGGCACGGTCGACCGCGCGGAGGACATCCCGGCCTTCCTCAACAACATCCGCCGCGGCCGGCCCACGCCGCCCGAGCTCATCGCCGAGGTCACCCACCGCTTCCAGCAAATCGGCGGCTCCCCACTAATGGCCACCACCCGGGCCCAGGGCCAAGCGCTGGCCGAGCGTCTCGGACTACCGGTCTACGTGTCCAGTCGCCTCTGGCATCCTTACCCCAAAGACGTCTTGCAAACGATCGTGGCCGACGGGGTCACGCACCTCCTCTCTCTGCCGCTAGCGCCCCAGTCCGTCGACATCTACAACGCCGCTGTCCTGGAGGCCGCGGCCCACCATCCAGGGCTGTCCGTCCACGCCGCTGCCAGTTGGGGCACCGAGCCTCGCCTGATCGACGCCTTCGCCGAGGCCATCCACGAGGCCCTAGGCACCTGGCAAGAGGCCGAGCGACGCCGCGTCGCGGTCATCCTCTCGGCCCACAGCCTACCCATGCGCGTGCTGCGCATGGGAGACCCCTACGAGACCCAATTTCGGCAGATGGCCGACCTCGTCGCCGACCGCTTGAGGCCCCACGTCGCGAGGGTAGACATCGCCTTCCAGAGCCAGGGCGCCACCAACGACGAATGGCTAGGACCGGACCTCCGCAGCACGTTTCAAGCGCTCTTCGAGGCGGGTGTCCGAGACATGGTTGTGGCGCCGATTGGGTTCTTGGCGGACCACGTGGAGACCCTGTACGACATCGACATCGAAGCCCAACGCTGGGCGAAAGACATGGGGTTTTCCAAGCTCGTGCGCATGGAGGGCATGAACACGCGCACGTCGTTCGTCGATGCCTTGGAGGTTGTGGCTCGTCGGGAGCTTCGGGCTCTTGGGTAGGGCAATGGGCAGCCAACAGTGTGGCGCCGACTTTCCAGCCTTCATTGAGCCTTGTCGTCGAATACTAGCGCCTCCTTGGCCAGGAGAAACCTAGTGAGGTTTCCCTTTGCGTCCAGGGAGATACCCACGGCATGGAACGCGGCGCGGGGCGTCTCCGAGACGATTCCTGCTTTGCCGCCCGCCGAACGTGCACCTCCCTTCATCCATGCAGGGCGGCAGGTTAGGGCGACGGTGCACGTTTTTGATAGCTCCTCGAGCTCGGCCTTCTGGGGCGGATTTCCTCCGGTGCCATGCTGAAATGGCGTCACAATGGCAAGTGGAGGTCCGAGACTAGCCCAAAGCTCGCCGTCATGGGCTTCCCTCGATGCATGGTGCGCCACATTGACCACTTGAAGTGGCGCTCTTTTCGCGAGCTCGCGAGCACCGCTCCAGCCCACATGGTTCCCAGTCGCGCGAAGGGTGTCTCCGGCAAGGAGGACTCCTCCTCCTCCCCATACAATGGACAATGCTCCGCTCATTCGGTTGGGATCGTGGCCTGCCGCGGTCTCACCCCTACCTAGCGCGTCGCTCGCCTCGGCGAGGCCGCTTACCGCCGCACGCACGTCCGCACCATGGGGCGCCCAAGCATCGACGCTCAAGGGGTGCCCTGCCACCTCGGTCTTCAAAAGGTTTGTGTCCACGCCGAGGACGGCATAGCTTGAAGCCTTCGTATCGCAATGCTCGGAGAAAGCGTCAAAAACGCGCTCCAGGCCCTTTATCTCAGATTCATCGTTGCTCACCAGCCTGTCCCGTCGCCGGGTCACGAACTCCACAAGGTTGCGTCGATAGTCGCCTGCCGCCGGGATGGCTTCCCACGCGGCATCGACCCGGTCACGATAGGCACGCATCAGTCGCCCGAGGCCCGCATAGTGGTCCGCGTGCGGATGCGTCAGGCACACGAACCTTATTCGGAAGTCAGGACGAATCGCGCGATAGCTATGGAGGAGTTCACGTACAGGGTCTCCCCGTCCCTCAGGGTCATCCTCCCTCCTCGGTTCTCTACAGCCGTCGACGATTCCGATCGAGCCGTCGGGCAGAAACACCACAATCGCCTCGCCCCGACCGGGACCGAAGACTACGATACTGAGGGAGCGGGGGGCAAGATCCTGAGGGGCTATGTGCTCAACCCGCACCGGAGCCGGACAGACGGGCGTCGGTTTGCTCACGCCACGCCTCCTTTGAGCGATGCCGCCACTTTCAGAAGGGCCCTTCGGTCGTCCTCCGTGAGCACAGGGTTCTCGACGCGAGCCAGCGTCTTGATAACAGGTTCTCCGCCTTCCGGAAGCTCAGCCCACACCCAGACGAATAGACCGGCACCTATCTTCGGTTGCTCGGGCTCAAATCGGGTCGACGAAGCGAACGATGCAACCCCGCTACGTCCGTTCGGGACTTCCCAGAGCCTCGCGGTCACCGTCCCTTGTTCGTCGACGTCCTCTACGCGGCCAAGGTAGCGCTCCACCTCATAAGGTGCGTGCTCGAATGAGCTCAACGGCGGAAGGCCCGGTCGTCGTCCGGGATCTTCTTGAAGGTGAAAGGCATCCAAGCCATTGCAAAACTCGGCGGGCTCGGTCGACATCGAACTAACAAACGGTCCTTTGCGCGTATCCCCTGGCGACACCTCGACCTGCGGAGGAACAAACCTGCCAGGATGCTGCGGGACAGGCCGCACGAACATCGATCTTGCGCCCTTTGTCACAGCGGGCGCTCCAGCATAGCCAGCCAATTCTCCGGTGCCGAAATGTTCCTTGACTCGCTCCGAAACAAACTGGCGAGCACCTTGTGCTCCTCGACCCAGCAAACGTCTTTCATGATGCCCTCGGCGATGGTATCCGAGGCGCCGGAGGGGTTCGGCAGATAGCCTGGCGCAGCGCCAGTACCAGCGACGCTGGCACCGATGTCGGGGCGCCCCAAGCTGGGCGCCAGGATGCTCCGCAACAAGGTATCGCGATCAACATCTCGGCCACCAGCCCGGTTGATCAGCCAACGAACGACATCGCGTTCTTCCTCTGTAAGCATTTCCAGCCACCTCACCGCCGCTCGGACGTCTTGCCAGTCGATCGTTGACACGATGAACGCGTCCCAAACGATACGAGTGCTTTCAAGGCCTCGGGGAATGTAGCCGTCGACCGCGAGCGGTTGCTTTTCGCCCGGTCCACCCAGCCGGATTGCCAAGCTGAGCACCGCACGCGAGAGGCCTGGAATCGTCGGCGGCGTGTCGAACACCAAAACGCGTTCGCCCGATTCGGGCACCAAGGCCTCAAGCAGATATTCCAGACGACCCTCGAGAAAGGCCGCCCTTTCTTCGTCGAAAACCAGCGGAAGAATTTTCTCTAAGTCACGCGGCAGAGCGCTGCTCGGGAGCACGCGAAGGTTGGCGGGGGCGCCCTCCATTTTCCAGCCCATACGGGATGGATCGTCGATGTCTTCTTTGGTGTCCCAGCTCGGGGTCTGAAACAGAATGTAGTCGTTGAGGAATGGGACACCTACAGCACTGGCGCCGTCTTCAGCGTCTCGGCGCTTCTCAATAAGCGCACTTGCGTCCGCGCCCGTCAGGTATCCGCTGGGCTGTTCGCGCAGCTGAAGAACACCATCGGTCTCTGGAAACCTCGGAGGCTGCAGGTTCAGGACGTCGGACAAGCTCGTTCCCGTCAAGTCCATGTCAATCAAAATGGTGTCGCGGCTAGCTGCCGAAGCCAAGGCTGTCATCGTCGAGAGCGCCGACTTACCAACCCCGCCTTTCACCGAATGGAACGAATAACACCGAAGTGTGCCAGTCAACGTTCACCTCCTGATGCACGAGCCGGCCCGAGCCCTCGGCGCCGAAGCTCGCGCTGCAGGCCGGGGTGGCGAGAAAAAGGCGGCACCCTGGAGAGGTCCCCGAGGCGCGCTAGCTCCGCTTGTATATTGGATTTGGACGACAGGCGCCATGCGGCAAAAAGCGCCCCATTGAGACGAAGTGTTTCGGACGCGCCCCGATTTTCGGCGAGATTCAACAACAAATGGACGGCCTTGCGCCAAAGCTCGTCTCGCCCGAAGCTATCCGCGCGTTTAGCGAGGATGTCCAGAAGAAATGGCGACCACGTGCCCTCTGCGGCTACTGCGAGATTGAGCACATCGTTTGCCCCGGAGTCGTCGAGCCCCTCCAATATTCCAACGCCGAATGCGCAGCGCTCATAGGCATCGAGCTCTTCATTGAGCCACAGGGACTTCCAGGCTTCGCATGCTGATTCTTTGGTCTGGAGTGTCAGCCCCGGCCCCTCTTCCATGAAGGCAAAACAACACCAGCCAAAGCGTTTGGGGTGTGTCGACAGCAAATGAAGCATGTGCATTTGGGTTTCGCTAGATGCACGGGCCAGCCATGGAATTTGCCGCTCGGTCAGCCACAACCGCGCCACGAGCGGTGGCGCGACATGGGGTGCAATCCAGCCCAGTTCGTTTTTGCCTTCGAAAAGCAGATCTTCGGCCCTTTCTTCGCCCGGGCGAAGGGTGTTACGTTCTGCGATGAGGCGCATTTCGCCAACCAACGGCGAGGGTGGCACGACCGCGACTCCCCCCTTACGGGCGGTATGGGCCAAAGCGCCTCCAACAAAGGCCACCTCGCTCACCGAGAGGCCATCCTGCGAAAACAAGGCAGGGTCCAAGGCGTCGCGAGGTGCCACGGGTTCAGCAGGGAGCGCGCGAAGCCGGGCCACCAAGGTGGGCTCATCGCCGCCGAAAAAAGGGCTTCGCCATAGACACGCAGCAAGCCAGTGAGCAACGGCCCAGCATCGAAACACGTTACCGGGTTCGGTGTCTCCTGCTTGAATTTGGCTCGCGTGGGAGAGTGTCAGTTCTTCCAGTTGGGCGGGCGCGCGAGCGGCCGATGCGCCGTCCAGGGTCACGGCATCCTGCAGGCGCGCCGCCAACTCGTCACGCAAGTCGCGGGAAATCCCGCGGGTTTCGTAGTGCGGATTCTCGTTGGCGCGGCGGAGGAGCCACCCCAAGGCGGCACCTCGAATGCTGGCGGGGACTCCCTCCTCGGCCAAATCTAGCGCATGGAGCGCACCTGCTACGTCGGATGTGGACCAATGCGTGGCGGCCAAGCCAGGGATACATAAGTGAAAAGTGCGCCAAGAGGCCGGTTGTGCCGCAGCCCACGCCGCGAATTTTGCTTGGTCTGAAACCAGCGGCGCGCCCCACACGCCCGCAGCTCGATGAATGCGTTCCGTCGAGAGCTCGGTGGCGCCACGCGGCGAGCCCGGCATTGCACGCAGGATGCGAAGCTCTTGAAGCAAACGACGTCCGGGACTTGACAACCAGAGCGCAGCTATCTCTTCGCACGGCTGTTCGAGCGCCCTCCACACATCGAGATCGATCGCCCAGATATCTGCAAATGCGCTCCGCAACGCGTTGCCCGGCGTGGCCGCGGCGAGCGACTCCGCAAAGGCAGGCCGAACCTGCGCCGTACCGCGCTCGGGGGCCCCCTCGACGACGTACCCTCCTCGAGCGCCCAGGGTCGCAGCGCCCCCGGTTTTGTCGCGCCCCGCGCGGAGCAGCGTCAGCAGCTCCCCAAAGGACCGGCGCCCGGCTTCGGGCTCGGCGGGGGGATGCGCAGTGGCCCGGTTGGCGAGATCCTGCGAAAGTTGATCGAGCGCCGAAACGTCGGCCTTTCTCAGCGCAACCGCGGCAACAAGCTCCTGCGGATCGAGGTCGTCCGGTCCCGAAGCGGGGGCGGGTCGATCGGAGGGGTGCGGAGGCTCGATCATCAGACTACCGTGGGGCGGCGCTTTCGCGGTACATATCGTAGCCACGAAGCGAGGCCAGCAGGAAGCTTTTGGCGAAGAAGAGGCAGGTGAGCAATGAGTGAGGTGGGAGGTGACGGTGGTCAGGACGAGCTGATCGAGCGTGCAACCGAGCGTTTGCGCACAATTTGGCAGGACTGGGGGTTGTCTCCCGGCGAGACCACGGGAGGCGTGCAGGTCGCGGCCCTACCCGCCGTGATGGCGTGGCTTCAAGGTGACGCCAAGGATCCGGGGCGGATGGTGCGCGTCGCCCAAATGCTCCTGTGTGATCCCGAGCGGGCTGGAGCTCACACGCGAAAGTGCTGGAACGACATCAGTCGTGCGATTCGGCCGAGATGGGCCACTGTTGGTACAGAGGGCGGTCATGCACACCTCATGCAAGCGTTGCTCTTGACTGCACTGTCCGAGCGAGGGTCAGGTTCGCTAGTTATTGAGCTCTTCCGACCCGCGTTTAAGATTATTCAAGGTCGCGCGGTTCAGCGCGCGCACATACAAGCATTTCTGGAGTCAAACCAGACAGGCGCGGTCGTGTCGCAGGACGAGTCGTTCCCGGAACTCGAGTACGTGCAATTTCCAGTTCCAAACCTTTCGGCGCGGCTCACAGCGTTAGAGCCCCACCTTACTAGTTTGGACACCGCTATGAACCAGGGACAGGGTCCGCAGCAATATCGCCCGGCCTTGAAGGCTATTCTAGACACCTTCAAAACCTCCCTAAGTCAGCTCGCGGCCATAGCTGATCAAGCAAACGATACGCTGGAGGAGAATACCGGCCTGGTTCAACAGGCGATCTCCGCCAGCGCCAGACCGCGCGAAGCGCAAGAAAATCTGCTTTGGTGGGGCCAAGCCCGCTACTCCCGCGCCCTACGCAAACCGTACCGTCGTTTTCAACGACCCGAAGACGTCGCGTTTTGGGCACCTTTCGAAGCCGCCACAATCTGCCACAAGGCCAACGTCGATGTCGAGCCCGCCTCGGCCTACGTGGTGGAAGTGTTGCACGTCCTCGGCCAAAACGTCGACGAGAAGAGAACACTGAGCGACTGGATGGGAATGCTTCAAGCGACGCTCCGCGACGCTGGTTCCAAGGCACCTACCCTCGGCGAACGGCTTTCGAAGTTGGCCTCGGAAGACGCCCTTGCGCTTCCGGTTACGTGGGCACGGCTGCAAGTTGGGGCCAATAAAGGCCTGGAAGGTGCGGAAGATGCGATTGCCCTCCCGCTCGATGCCACCTTGGATCGAGGTCAATGGGCAGATTGGATCTTTCGTGAGTCCCTCTTGGACCTCCATCTCTCGGCCGTGGTCAAGCCGTGAGCGCAGCACTTACGCTCCTGCCAGCGCTGGAACCACTTCGTTGTGCACGGGAAGATTGCGCGTTCCCGCAGGGGGGACGGTGTGCACGCGAAACCGAGTTCGACGACCCGGCCGCAACCTGTCCGGAGATTGCGCGGGCCGCAGACGCACCTATCGTAGTCAAGCCTCGATCGACCTATCCACCGGTTGAGATTTCGGATCCCGCGCCTTGGGCGGGGCGGCATCTACCCATGGACGAGGCCCGAAGGCTTCTTCAGCGTTCACCCGCTCGGCTCTTCGGTGTCTTAGGGCCTCATGACGCCGGAAAGACCTCCCTCCTGGCGTCGTTTTTTCTTCAGCTTGCCAACGGACAACGTCCCGAATTTCCCTACCGCTTCGCGTCCAGCCGTTCCCTCTTCGGCTTTAGCGACCTGGTTCAACGCGCCAAGCGCTACCGTGGCGAGCCGGGCGAGCAGGTCGTAGACCACACGCCGAAAACGGAGAGCGCAGACATTGGCCGCCTTTTGCATCTCGGTCTACGTCCCGACGACGAGCACGACAACCGACACGTGGATGTGTTGTTGACCGATCTGCCCGGCGAATGGATTACCGATTGGGCCGATGTGGACGAAGACGTCATGGACCGCCGCATGCCCATGTTGCGGAGAGCGAGTGGGTTCGTGGTCGTCGCCGACGCTTCTCTGTTGGCGACGCCCCAGGCTCGGACCGCCGCTTCCAACACCGCACAACTGATTCAACGCGTGGCCGACCTTCATCAAACCAACAAGTCCCCTGGTCTCTCTATCGTCTTCAGCAAAGTGGACCTCCTGCTCGATGGGTTTCAGCCGCCAACGCTAAGAGACGCGCAAGACCAAGCCGCTTGGGGGCGCTATACCAGACGTCTCCAGGCGGTGTGGACTGCCATCGAGCACGCCCGCGAGGTGGGGCTGGATGTAAAGGTCTTTCCAACCAGCGCATTTCCGGGCCCCCTCGACAAGCTCCAGCCGGTCCATGTGGTCGAGCCCTTCGCCCACGTGCTTCGGTGCTCCGATCGCCGGGAGACGTGGCCTACGATGGTTAAAGAGGTTCCGGAGGGTGCCAGTTGTTTTCAGGCGATGCGACGCTGGAGAGACGCACCATGACTACACCGATACCGACCTCCGTCGCTTTGCTGGGTGGTCCGGAAAGCGGCAAGACAACGTATCTCGGGGCGTTGGCCGACGCTCTGCAATCGGCGGCAGCGGGCCCTTTGACACTGGCGCGGTCTGCAGCGGATGCTCGCGGCTTTCGGCGCTTGATGGATCCCTTGCTCCGGGGAGAGTACCCGCAGCGTACGAAAGAAGAGCGCCATCGCTTCGTCGCCGAGCTCAACGCAAAGACTCCAAATGGTTCCCAAGAGCGCCTCACTCTCGATGTGGGGGACTACGATGGCGAAGAGGTAGAACGCTTGTTTACTCGACAGGGGGAGCTTACCGAAGAGTGGAGAGCGCGGGCCAACGCCAAAGGTGTTCTGTTGTTCCTCCGGCACGACGCCACGACACCTCTGCCCAGGGACGCGCGGCCGGCTCCCTCCGAAATGGATCGCTGGGCGGCGGTCAAGGGCAGATCGGGAGAACAACCCCAAGTTCCGAAGCTTGCAGACGATCCCATGGCGCGCTTCGGCTACGGCATTTCCTCCGATGACTTGGCGCCACTTCCTCCTCAGCCAAGAGACCGTGTCAAGGTACCCACCACCCTGGCGCTGATAGAAGTGCTACAATTTCTTCGGTTCGTGCGCGGCATCGAGCCCGCGGAGCGGCCTCCTGCGGGTGACATGCGCGTGGGCGTGCTTCTGTCCGCGTGGGACGCGGTAGATCCGACCTTCCAGAGTCTCGGACCTTCACGCTACTTGGCCCAAGAGCTCCCCCTGCTTCATCAATTCTTGTGGTCCAACTACCGCGAGGAAGACTTTTGCTGTTTTGGTCTCTCGTCCACTGGTGGCGATCTACGGAAAGAAGATCACAAGAAAAAGTACATGGAAGAACCTGAAAGCAGAGTCTACTGGTCGGACGCAGGAAACCGCGCTGAAAGTACCAAAAACCTGGCCCTTCCCATTCTGTGGGCCCTGTTTGGAGATCGCGCGCTCCCGCTTGCGGACTGACATGCAGCCGATCACCATCGCTCAGGTGCTCTCCGGCTACGACGAAGGCCATCGCATCCTGGCCACAGGAGGGGACGTCAGCGACGCTGAACGGGGGTTGATTGACCGCTTGAGCGATTTGTCGGGTTACCTCCCCCTCGACACGAATTTCGACTCCTACTGGACGGGATATCCCTGCCACCGCTACTACGCTTTTGCCTGCACATGGCCTGATTTCGAGGCTAAGCGTAGTGGAACCGTGCTGACGCACACGCTTCTGATTTCCACGAGCACACTCTCGGGCCTTGCCGATCTTGCCCTCGCCTCCGGCGCGTTTCGACGACCAGCGTCGGCGCTAGATCGCACCTTCTACAAACACCCTATCCAGTTTGCGCTACCGGAAGACGCCGCATCTCTTAGTCTTGACAACGACCGCGCGCGAAACATCGCTGCGCTGTGGTTTGGGCAGCCCGAGCGGCCGGTCCTCTGGATGGACCATGCCAACGCAACCGATGTTGTCAGAGACTTGTGGCGCCTGTTATGGCCAGAAGCCCGAAAGGCTCTGGCGTTTTGCACATTCGCGCTCGGGGTACGCAGGCTGGGGCATCGCCCGTTTGACCTGCTGGCGTTCCCCCCCGCCGCAAAGGCATCGTTTCACGACCTATGGCGAAGCTCCGCATGGTTCGATCGAGGGAAGTTGCTTGATCCCGGCGCGCGCCACGCGGCGGACGATCCCTGGACCGCTCAGCTCGTCCAGAATGGCGCCGCCTTGATCGAGCCCGTGTTAACACTGTGCCACGAGGAGGGATTGCCCCTTCCTCCGCCGTGGAGGATGCGCGATGCGCTGCGTTTCATACGGCTCGGCGATGCGCAACAGCGGACGCTGGCCACGGCTCGGACAAGAGCAGACTTGCTGTTCTGGCTTTGGCCATCTATCGAGCCCAACCACCCCCTCTCTCGCGACACCTTGATTTCGCTGAGCGAGCAGCTCCCGCGCGCGCCGTCCTCTCCGCGTGCTCTGCGAGAGTTGACGGACTTTGTTGGTCGAAAGGTCGTCTCCACTCTTGCCGCAGCCGACTCATCGTTTTCCGAAGCCATTGCTACGTCGCTCAGTCGCGAAGTCAGGCAGCGGGTCGCTCAGGGGCTTGTCGGAGACGAAGACCTGTATGAACTTCTGAAACAATGTGAACCTGCCGCGTGGCAAGATGCAATTGTTCGAGCGGGATTTGCGGCACTAGCACAACCGATGCCGCTGGGGGCGACCTTGCTCTGCTTCGCCGCGCAGAAAGCCCATCCGGCATGGGTTCGCGACGGTCTCCGAAACATCGACAGCGGCGGACGCATCGAGGTCGCTCAAGAGGCTTCGAGGCGAATTACGACGGTACAAGCGATTTGGCTTTGGCAGGTGGCCGCCGAAGTCGCGCTTGAGCTCGCCGACCTCTCATTGCTCCTGCATTCCGCGAAAGCCCTCAAGGAACCGGAGGCTCTTCTGGAAAACGCCCTCACGCTGGCGCGCGAAAAGAAAGTCGACCTTTCAGCTCTTTTGGGCGTCATCTCGACCGAAAAGCTACTCGACTTGGCCCTTCGGGCGCCGGCCGCGGATACCTGGTTGGTTCGGCTGGGTGCTGACGCGGCGCGGGCGCTCTCGCTCGATATCGAAGGAGTTGCCGATCGGAGTTTGGTCCACCTGAGTCCCAATACCCCCGCCGACATCGCTGGTCCCCTAATATTTGCCGACGTCGCTGCCGTTCAGTCGCGCACGATACTTCTACAAGTCTTGCACCCGCGACGGGCGTTGGCGGAGAGCCTCATTCGCCAGACTATTCGAGGCCGAGGCATTTCGTCTGCTCTGCGCGAGGCGTCCCTTAGCGCGGTTTTTGAGCTGGATCCATCGCTCCTAGTTGCTCTTGAAGAGCTGGAAGCCGCGGGTGGGCATCTTCGTGCGGCTGACCTGGTAAGTTGGATTGTCCCCCGCCTTTTGAAAGCTGTAAGGGCCGAAGCCATTCTGCACGACATCACGGTTCGTTGGCTAACCCTTCCATCGGTTCGAGCATACCTATCGAGGGTCCAAGACCACGTCCTTTTTTCCCAATGCGCTCGCGGATCCCGTGGGGACATGCTCCGACCTCTTTCCGAAGCAGTCCGTGACTCCGTTGCCGTTCGCCCGGCCCCGTCCGACTGGATAGGTAGTCTACTCACTCCTGCGGTCGTCGAGGCCACGCCCAAACAGCTGGCGGAGGCGACCGAAGCTCTCACAACAATTCTCACGGCTCCTTTGGAATACGGCACAAGAGCTGCGCTATCGAGCCTTCTGCTTGACTCCGTGCGCGCGAAAGACGTACCTGACGGGTGGAAGATCGTCGAGGTGACCTTTCCTACGGTCTATCCGGTTCTGTCGGCGAGTAGCCCTGCTCCCAGTGCGTGGTTCTGGTGGATGCCTACGGTGACGTGGGACAAGGCCAAGCCGTGGCGCCGTTGGCTCCTGGATCAGTGGATAAGAGCCGACTGGCCTCCCACGAGCTTTCTCAGGGCCCTGGGTGATGACCACGCGCTATTTCGCCGCATGGTGGCTCGAATGGCGCGTAGTGAGGAAGGGATGCGCTTCCTGAACCGCCTGGGTGCTGACGTGGATACGGACGCCGAAGTTGCTCGAATCTGGTCGAGCGCCGTACATCGGGCGGTTGAGCACCCCGATGCGCCGGTCGACTACGACTAGGCCATGAGCTCACAGTCGTAATTTCTTAGGTCGCCCAGTTGTCGCTCCACTTCTGGTAAGCGTTCACGCCCTCAGGCCGCTAGAGTCGCGACCTGTTCGACGGTTGGC
>CAYLJT010000005.1:26698-35014 GCA_964383995.1 uncultured Polyangiaceae bacterium | reverse complement strand
CACCGTCCTCGGCATCATCAAGGCCTCGCACGACCTGACGTCGTCGGCGCAGGGCGGCGGCCAGGCCGCCAACGCCGTCATGGCCGGCGTCTTCGAGGCCCTCGTCGCCACCGCGGTGGGCCTGCTCGTCGCGATCCCGGCCGTCATGGCCTACAACTACCTTCAGGGTTGGGTCGACGCGCGCGCGGTCGATATGTCCGAGTCATCGAACGAGCTGCTCGATGTCGTGGCGCGCAAGCTGGCGATGGACGATCAGGCAAAGGCCGCGGAGTAGGCCATGTCGATGAACGTTGGCGGCTCCAAAGGGGCCAAAAGCGACATCAACGTCACGCCTTTGGTCGACGTCGTCCTCGTGCTCTTGATTATCTTCATGGTCGTCACGCCCATGCTCCAGCGTGGAAAAGACGTGAGCCTCCCCAAGTCGGAGAAAATCGACGAAGACGACAAAGCGTCCGATCCGCTCATTTTGAGCTTGACCAAAGAGCGGACGATCTGGGTCGAGAACGACGAGGTCACCGAGGAGGGCCTGAGCGACAGACTGACCGCGCAGATGCGGGCGGAGCCCAACAAAAGGCTCCTGCTCAAGGGCGACGAGAATCTGACCGTCGGCGACGTGCGCAAGGTCATGGACATCGCGCGCAAGTCGGGCTCCAGGGGCATCGCCCTCGGCGTCGAGAGCGAAAAGAAGTAGGCGCGTGATGGGCCGACACAAACGGCGAAGCAGCCTCGTCAAGCCTCAGAGCAACGCAAACTCCGAGATCAACGTCACTCCGTTGGTCGATGTCGTGCTCGTGCTGCTCATCATTTTCATGGTGGTGACGCCGCTGCTCGAAAAAGAGATCAACGTGCGCGTGCCGGCGACGGAACAGGTCACCGAGGTCCAAGACGTCCCGAAAGACCAGCTCGTCGTGCGCATCGAGGTCGATGGCAAGCTGCTCATCAACGACGTCGAGGTGAGCGACGCGGACTACGAAGGTCAGCTCCGCGGCAAGCTCGACAAGAAGGTCGGCGCGGCGAAGCTCGTGTTCTTTGCCGCGGACGACGGCGCGAACTACGGCCTGCTGGTGCGGGCGATGGACCGCGCGAAGAGGGCCGGCGCCGAGACCATCGGCATGATGACCGAGCTCCCCAAAGACGATTCGGCGAACTAGAGCTGCCCATCAGAGGTGTGGCCATGGAGGGCCCTGCTCGGGCGGCGCTGGAGAGCCGCGTAGAGCAGGTCAATTCCCCGGCTCGAAGACAAGGCTCAAGCCCCTAGACTGGCAGTTTCGCCATGGTGAGCCGGCGGGCTCGTGCAGAAAGGCGTAAAGAGACTGTCAATGAAGGCGGGCCTGGCAGCGTGGCATACGAGCGGGGCGGGCCGGGGTAGGCAGCCGAGGCGGAGCGTGATACCTTCCCGCGATCGGGTCCTCGTCATTTGGAACATTGCCCCTCACCGACCCGTGGACGGCCCTGGATGCAAGAATCAAAAGACCCCGACCGAGACCACGCTCCAGCCCCGTTGACGGCCGCCAAAGACATCGTGGCCCTCGATCGCGACCACCCGGGATTCCGCGATATGGAGTACCGCGCGAGGCGCCAGGAGATCGCCCGAATTGCCATGGAATATCGGGAGGGCGATCCGGTGCCGGAAGTGGCGTACACGGCCACCGAAGTGGCCGTCTGGCAGACCGTCTGCAGAGAGCTTGCGCCGCTCCACCGTGACAAGGCTTGCCGCGCCTACCACAAGGCCTGCGAGCTCGTTCCCCTACCCAAAGACCGCGTGCCGCAGCTCGGCGAGGTCAACGTTCAAATCGGTGAGCGCACAGGCTTTCGCATGTTGCCTGTCGCGGGGCTCGTCGAAGCAAGCCTCTTCCTCGAATTTCTCAATCGCCAGATTTTCGTCTCCACGCAGTACATGCGCCACGACTCGGTGCCCCTTTACACGCCCGAGCCGGACATCATTCATGAGCTGATAGGTCATGCCTCGACGCTGGGGCACCCGACCTACGCAAAGCTCAACCAAGCCTTCGGCGCCGCCGCGAAACGTGCCTCACCGGAGACGGTCAAAGGCCTCATCGTGGTTTATTGGTACACGCTCGAGTTCGGTGCCTGTCGAGAAGATGGACGCGTCAAGGCCTATGGCGCGGGCCTATTGTCCTCGTTTGGGGAGCTCGGTGCCTTCGACCAGCAGGCCGAGCTGCGCGAGTTCAGCATCGATGAGATGTTTCGCGCCACCTACGACCCGACCAATTACCAAAAGACGATCTGGGTCGCGCCCTCCTTCGAGGCCGTCCCCGAGCTGCTCTTGCCGTGGCTGGAGAGCCTGCGCTGAGATTCCTTCCGTCGGGCTGGCGAGCACAACCACGCCCGCGTCCGTTCGATTCAGGTCGGTATTCCAGACCACCGGTAGCGCCGGCATGAGCCGAACTTGCCTGGAAAACCGCGTCGATGCGTGGGAAGGACGAGCCAGGGTAGGTTTGCAAGGTAGCTCGCAAGGAAGCGCGCACAACGCCCGAAACGGCGGTGAGGTCGATACTCAAGGTGGGCCATGCGCCCTCCCGGTGCCACGCGAGCACCAATTATTTTGAGCTAAAAATATCCTCCGTGCCTTGACATGGAAGGGCGTTTTGAGACCTCATGAAAGGCTGTCAGTGATGTGCTGAAAGCATCTCTGCCATGTCGCAAAACCTAGTCCCCCGACTGGAGGTACCATGCGCATTCGACCCGGTTTCACAGGCCTCATTGTGCCTGTCTTCATGGCGGTCGCCCTCGCCTCGTGCGGCGGCACCGAAACTGCGGACCCGCAAGACCGGGGCCCCGGTGAGACGCTGGCGAGCGCGCAACAGGAGCTCACATGCGTGAACCTCGGCGCTCCCGTCACCGACGACGCCGTCCTCGCGGACGACCCCACGGATCCCACGAAGGCGGCCTCGAACTTCGGCGCGTCCCAATTGCTGAACGTGGGCACGACGGGGACGACCATTCGGCAGTCGCTGCTGCGCTTCAACCTGGCCAGTATCCCTTCCACCGCCACGATCGCCTCGGCCTCCCTGCAGCTCACCAAGGTGCAGAGCCTCGGCAGCGGCCCCGTCAACCTGCACAGGGTCACCGGCTCGTGGGTCGAGTCTACCGTCACCTTCAGCTCCTTCGGGGGTGCCTACGATCCGCTGGTGATCGGCACGTTCGATCCCAGCACGGTGACGACCGCGGTCACGCTGGACGTGACAAGTCAGGTCGCGGCATGGACCTCGGGCGCCCAAGCGAACGACGGATTTCTCCTGGCGGAGCCGGCGAACGGGCGCGCAGCCTTGGGCGCAAGCGAGGCGCCTTCCGCCTCGACCCGCCCGATCCTGAGCGTGTGCTACGCGCCGTCCACCTGCGGCAACGGCATTCAGGATGGAACGGAGACGGGCGTAGACTGCGGCGGAACCTGCGCGCCCTGCTTCAATCCATGCGCCAACGTGACCTGCACCGCCCTCGACGCTTGCCACGTGGCCGGCGTGTGCAACCCCGCTACGGGCGTTTGTTCCAACCCGAACGCGGCCTGGGGCACGGCCTGCGACGACGGCGACGCGTGCACGACCTCCGACAGCTGCCAAAACGGCGCGTGCGTCGGATCGAGCCCGGTCGTGTGCTCGGCGAGCGACGCCTGCCACGTCGCGGGTAGCTGCGACCCTGCCACCGGCACCTGCTCCAACCCCGCGGCCGCCGATGGCACCGCCTGCGACGACGGCGACGCCTGTACGTCGACGGATACATGCCAGTCTGGAGCGTGCCAGCCTGGCTTCGATATCTGCAATCCGGGCGCGACGAACTTCACGGTTTTGTCGGCGGCCAACATCAATGCCTATGGCCTCGATCACCTGGTGTTGCAGGTGGCCCTCGCCTCGAACGACGCGGCCGGCGCCACCTGGTGCGACGACTACCAGAGCCTCTGTGCTTCGTACGGCCTCGTGCCGAGCGGCTGCGGCGATCCCTTCGCCAGCATGTCGAACGGCTACGGCGCTTGCTCGACCCAATGGGGCTCGAACGGCATCGCGGACAGCCTAGGCTGCAACGCTTCGGGAGGCGTATCTTACCTCGCGCAGCAAGCGGGCTTCTCCGACGCGACGTCGGACAACTCGTTCGCGTTCCACTACTGCGACTCGGGAACATGCCAAAAGACCATGTGCTCGGGGTCCTACTGCAACACCGCGCTCTCCTACATCGATGTCACGAAGCCCCACGGCTACACCGTGTGCATCGCACCTCCGAGCTGCAGCGACGGCGCGCAGAACCAGGGTGAGGTCGGCGTCGATTGCGGCGGCCCCTGCGCCCAGGACTGCTGCTCCGACGGCATCAAGAACGACCAGGAGACGGGCCTCGACTGCGGCGGACCGGTGTGCGCCGCGTGCCAGCCGATGTGCCAGAGCGGCGTGCAAGACAGCGACGAAGACTACCTCGATTGCGGTGGCTCGTTCTGTCCGCCCTGCGGCACCGGCTTCAGCATCCTTTCCACCACGCCCGTCAACTACAATGGCATTGACCACCTGGTGGTCGAGGTCAAGATCAACTCCCCCACGGCCACCGGACCCACCTGGTGTGACGACTACCTGGATCTTTGCCAGGGCCTGGGCCTCGTGCCGACCGGTTGCGGCGACCCCTTCGCGAGCATGCAAAACGGCTACGGCGCCTGCTCTTCCCAATGGGGCTCCGACGGCATCAGCGACAACCTCGGGTGCAATGCCTCGGGCAGCGTGGCCTCCGCCGCGCAGCAGGCGGGCTACAGCAGTGCCAATTCCAACAACTCGTTCGCGTTCCACTACTGCGACTCGGGAACCTGCCAAAAGACGATGTGCGCGGGCGACAACTGCAACACATCGCTCTCCTACATCGACACCACGAAATTCACCGGCTTTACCCTGTGCAAGCAGCCCCCGAGCTGCTTCGATGGCATCAAGAACCAGGGTGAGATCGGGGCCGATTGCGGCGGCCCCTGCGCGCAGGACTGCTGCTCCGACGGTGTCAAGGACGACCAGGAGACGGGCCTCGATTGCGGCGGACCGGTTTGTGCGGCCTGCCAACCCATGTGCAGCGACGGCATCCTCAACAGCGACGAGGACTTCACCGACTGCGGCGGCTCCTTCTGCGGCGCCTGCCCCACCGGCTTCCAGGTCCTTGCAAGTCAAACCGTAAGCTACAATGGAAACAACTACCTGGTGTTGCAGGTCTCCCTCGGTAGCGACCAGGCCACGGGGCCGACCTGGTGCGATGACTACACCGATCTGTGTCAGTCGTACGGTCTGTCACCGACCGGTTGCGGCGAGCCCTTCGCGAGCATGTCGAACGGCTACGGCGCCTGCGTCACGCAGTGGGAGTCCGTCGGTGGCTCGGACAGCCTGGGGTGCAATGCCTCGGGCTCCGTGGCTGGAATCGCCCAGGCGGCGGGCTTCTCCGACGCCTCGTCGGACAACTCGTTTGCCTATCACTACTGCGATTCGAACACCTGCCAGAAGACCATGTGCTCCGGCAGCTACTGCAACACGGCCCTTTCGTACATCGATCTGACCAAGCCCCACGGCTACACGATCTGCCGCTGATCTCGCCTCCGTGGCTGGACCCCCGCGCGCGGGGGTCCGCCGCGTCCCTCCTCCGTCACACATTCACCTCCCCCTCGCTGCTCCCGTGCTCGCGGGAAGAAGCCTTCCCTTTTCTTGATGGATCGGCCTAAGATGCCGCATGGCTCTCTCGACGCGATGGCCGACTTGGCGAGAGTGCGGAGGAAGTCTCGTGCTGCTGCTCGCGACGTCGGCGCCCGCGTGCACGCTGGCCTCGTCGGGCACGAACGCCTCGCCCGGCGCGGGCGGCGCAGGCGGAGCCGACGGCCCGGCTAGCTCGGCGACGAGCGGCGGCGCGGGCCCGGGTGCGACGAGCGCAACGACGACCTCCGGAGCCACCACGAGCGCCTCCGCGACCACCTCCGCCACCTCGGGCACGGGCGGCAGCGGAGCGGGCGGCAGCGGCGCTACGGGCACGGGCGGCGCAAGCGCGACGAGCAGCGCGAGCGGCACGGGCGGCGCGGTCAACGGCAGCGGAGGTCAGGGCGGCGGTGGCGGCGCCCCCCCGTGCACCGGGGCCACCGAGTTTACCGACCCGGCCACCGGTCATTGCTACTATTACGTCGACGGTCCCGATCTGGATTGGAACAACGCCGAGGGCGACTGCAAGACATGGGGAGGCCACCTCGCGCGCATCAACGACGAGGCGGAGAGGGCCTTTATCAACGCGGAGCCCAAGGTGTTGAGCGCCGACTTCTGGATAGGAGGTTTCGATGAGGACAACGACGGTACCTTCTACTGGCTCAACAACGAGGGTCCCGTCGTGACGACCATGCCGCCATGGAAGGCCAACGAGCCCAACAACCCCGCCACCGAACAGTGCATGAAGCACAAGAGCGGTCTGTTCGAGTCAGCCGCCTGCGGCGGCGCCAAAGAGTATCTCTGCGAAATGTGAGCGCGACGGGGCGACGGGAACCCGGCCGCGGGGAGGCGGTCTCTTCCTCATGTCCTGTTTCTCGGAGCTACGGATCGTCAGGCGTTTGGCCCCTCTCCTCTTCGCGCTGCCCGCCTGCGCGCCTCTTCGGCCCCCCGCCCTCGACCCGGGTCGCCCGCACGACAGCGAGGCGCCCAGCCCTACCGCGGTAGCGTCCAGTCTACCCAAGTTTGTCTCGGACACAAACGCGCAGCCACCCGCGCCACCCGTGGTCCCCCGCACCCCCGAGCCCGTCGCGGACTGCCCCATTCGCTGGCAGCCCAAGCCCCTCCGCGCAAGCGTGATCGTCATTCCCGAAGCGTACGCGAGCCGCTTCATGACACCGCTCTTCGACGCCGTGTGCGCCTGTTCGCGGCCCGGGGATCACCTGCTCGTCGCGGCACGCATGCACACCGGAGAAGGCAGCGTCGCGGCCCTCACCGGCCCCCGCGAAGACGAGGGCATCCAAGCCAATCCCAGCGTGGACGCCTGTCTCGCGGAGGTCCTGCGCGGGCGTCCGTTCGAGCCGTTCGATGTCCCCAGCGACTCGTTGTGTGAGCCCCCACCAACGGGTTCCCAAACACCCACGAAAGGCAACGAGGCCGACTCCGCGCCCGCGGAGCGCCCATCGTCGTTCCGACCGCCCCGCCGGGTGGGGTGCTCCAACCAGGGCAGCGCAACGATCGTCTACCCCGTCCTGGTC
Source organism: uncultured Polyangiaceae bacterium (assembly GCA_964383995.1). GTDB lineage: Bacteria > Myxococcota_A > Polyangia > Polyangiales > Polyangiaceae > CAYLJT01. The sequence goes on along the minus strand of CAYLJT010000005.1, from coordinate 27,819 downwards.
GACCGCCGGAACGAAGTGGCGCCTTCGCCCGAAGCGAACGAGACGCCGAAACCAGGACCAAAAGACAGGCCCTAGCGCGGCGAGACGCGACTTTCCCAAGGCGACCGTTGGGCCTTGACCGGAGAAAGGAAGCGTTGTCCCATGAAGGCTGAGGTCCTGGGCTCTTCCTCTCACCAAAGGCGTTGTCATGTTCGCTGCCCTTCGCGGTCCCGTGGCGGTCATCGCTGCTGCTTTCGTCTTGGGAGGCTGCGCCGAGGCGCCTCCGGAGCAGGACGAGCGCACGACAACCTCGGTGGAGGGCCTGACCTGCGTCAACCTTCGTCGCTTCGGCCCCGCGACGATGGCAGACGCCATGCTCGCCTTTGACCCTGCGGATCCGACGCGGGCGGTCACCAATTTCGGCGCCGTGCCGGTGCTCACCGTGGGGGTGGTCAGCGCGGGCAACCGACAATCGCTCTTCCAGTTCGACACCTCGCCCATCCCCGCGAGCGCCACCATCACCTCGGCCACCCTGGGGCTGACCAAGGTCCAGAGCGTGGGCGCCGGCACCGTCAAGCTTCACCGCATCATCGCGCCTTGGGCCGAGCTCAGCGTCACCTACACGTCGTTTGCCGCGGCGTTCGACCCGGTCGTGACAACGACGTTCGACCCCGCCACGAGCCCGAACGGCGGGCCCATCGCGCTGGACTTAACGGGCCTCGTCCAGAGCTGGCACAATGGCAGTCTGCCAAACTACGGTTTCTTGCTGGAACAGGCCACCGGACGCTCGCAATACGGCGCGGCCGAGGCCTCGTCACCGCCCACCCGACCCGTCCTGACCGTGTGCTACGCCCAGGCGTCGTGCGCCAACGGCGTGCAAGACGGCACGGAGACCGGCGTGGATTGTGGCGGCATCTGCGCCCCTTGTGGCAATGTGTGCGCGGGCGTCGTCTGTACAGCGTCGGACGCTTGCCACCTGGCGGGGACCTGCAACCCGTCGACGGGAGTCTGCTCGAACCCCGTCGCGCCCTGGGGCACACCCTGCGACGACGGCGACCTGTGCACGCAACTGGACAGTTGTCAGAGCGGCACTTGCGTCGGGCAAAACCCCGTCGTGTGCCAGGCCATCGACGCTTGCCACG
>CAYLJT010000005.1:0-26598 GCA_964383995.1 uncultured Polyangiaceae bacterium | reverse complement strand
GGCACTTGCGTCGGGCAAAACCCCGTCGTGTGCCAGGCCATCGACGCTTGCCACGGGCCCGGCACCTGCGATCCGACCACGGCTCTTTGCTCGACGCCCGTGATCGCTTGTTGCAGCGACGGCCTGCAAAACCAAGGGGAGACGGGCGTCGACTGCGGCGGCCCCTGCGCCGCCTGCGCGAGCTGCTTCGACGGCGTTCAGAATCAAGACGAGACCGGCGTCGACTGCGGCGGAGCCACCTGCCCCTCCTGCGCGGGACCCATCGGCGGCGTGACCAACCCGGGTCTCTCGTGTCAAGACATCTTCGCGAACGGCGGCGCCGCTGGGAACGGCCTGTATTGGATCAAGCCCGACAAGAACCCGGCGTTTCAAGCCTATTGTGACATGACCGACGACGGCGGCGGCTGGACCAAAATGGAGAGCGCGAAGTATCCATTTTTGTTCAGCAGCGCCAACTGGCAAGACTACTCCGGAGCCGACCCGACCGCGGCGAGCTTCTCCGCCCTCGGCAAGCGCACTGGACTCTACGACGAGCTCGGCTGCGCCACCTTCCGCCTGGAGGTCGGCAATTCGGGAGACTGGCTGTCTCAGCGCGCGCACTACACCGTTTGGCAACAATGCCACGACCCCTTCACCGCCACCACCTCGGGCGCCGACTACACCTACGTCGCGGGCGACGTGTCGACCACCTGCGGCGGCTTCAACGGCCTGCACAACAAGTACACCGGCTATTCGTTCACCTGCGATCCGGACCTGAACGACGCCGTGGGCTGCTGGTGGATGCAGATCGTGCCCTCCGCCAATTACAACGGTCTCGGCTACCTCGAAGGTTACGGTGGCTCGGGCAACTACCATCAATGGCAGTCGCTGTGGATGCGCGGACAGACCTGCTCCGGACCGACCTGCTTGGCCTGCAACGACGGCGCGCAAAACGGTCAGGAGACCGGGGTCGACTGCGGTGGACCTTGCAACCCCTGCGGCGCGACGACGATTGGCACGCAAGCGAGCCCCGGCCTGTCGTGCGCCGACATCCTGGCCAACGGCGGCTCCTTCGGCGACGGGCGCTATTGGGTCAAGCCCGACGGCGGCCCAGCTCTCGCCGTGTGGTGCGACATGACGAAGGACGGCGGCGGCTACACGAAGATGGAGAGCGTCACCTACCCGGCCCTGTTCGGCGCCGGAACATGGCAGTCGCTCAACATGGATCTTCCGCACCAAGACCTGTACTCGAGCCTCGGTCGCCGCAGCTCGTTCGCGGACGCCGCGGGCTGCACGACGTACCGCTTGGAGGTCGGCAACAGCGGCAACTGGCGCTCTGCGCGGGCCCACTACACGCGTTGGAAGCAATGCCACGATCCGTTCACGGCCACCACGAACGGCTCCGACTACACCTACCTCGCGGGCGACGTGTCCAGCACTTGCGGCGGCTTCAACGGCCTGCACAACAAATACACCGGCTACAGCTACACCTGTGACCCGGACAGCAACGACGCCACGGGCTGTTGGTGGATGCAGATCGTACCCTCCGCCAACTACAACGGTCTCGGCTACCTGGAGGGCTACGGCGGCTCGGGCAACTACCATCAATGGCAGTCGCTGTGGGTGGTGGGCGACACCTGCACCGACGCGAGCTGCGGCGCGTGCTTCGACGGTCAGCACGACGGCTCCGAGACGGGCGTCGACTGCGGCGGCCCCTGCGCGCCGTGCGTGGTCGGCTCGGGCGTCGGCACCCAGGCCAACCCGGGCCTCTCCTGCCGAGACATCCTGGACAACGGCGGCTCCGTGGGTGATGGCCTGTATTGGATCGTGCCCCAGGGCGCCGCGGCGCTCCAGGTCTATTGCGACATGACGACCGACGGCGGCGGCTACACCAAGTTGATGAGCACCACCTGGCCGAGCCTGTTCTCGGCGGCCACCTGGCAGAGCAGCAACAGCTTGGCGCCGCTCTCCGATGTCTATTCGATCTTGACGCACCGCGCGTCCTTCAAGGACGCCTCCGGCTGCACTACCTTCCGTCTGACCGTCGGCAACTCCGGGAATTGGACCTCCACGCGCGCCCACTACACGGTTTGGGAGCAGTGCCACGACCCCTTCACCGAGACCACGGCGGGCCTCGATTTCACGCTGTTTTTGGGCGAGATGTCGAGCACCTGCGGGGGCTTCAACGGTTTGCACAACAAATACACCGGCTACAGCTTCACCTGCGACCCCGACAGCAACGACGCCACCGGCTGCTGGTGGATGCAGGTCGTGCCCTCGGCCAACTACAACGGGTTGGGCTACCTGGAAGGCTACGGTGGGTCGGGCAACTACCACCAATGGCAGGCCCTGTGGGCGAGGTAGGCCCCCTCGCCCGGCGGCGTTTTGTCTGCTAGAGAGGCAGGATGGAATACAGAAATCTGGGCCAGAGCGGGCTCAAAGTCTCGACCCTCTGCCTCGGGGCGATGACCTTCGGCGAGGCCGACGCCAAGTCGTTCATGCACCAGGTGTCGTGCGACGAGCCCACCGCCTTCTCGATCATGAGCACGGCCCTCGACAAGGGCGTAAACTTCCTCGACACGGCGGATGTGTACGGTCAAGACGGCCTGAGCGAGCGCGTGGTCGGCCGCTGGATGGCCCAAGAAAAGACGCGTGATCGCCTGGTTTTGGCCACGAAATTCCGCTTTCGCATGGGGCCCGGGCCGAACGACACGGGCGCGTCGCGCTACCGCATCCTGCGCACCGTCGAAGACAGCCTGAAGAGGCTCGGCACCGACCGCATCGATCTGTACCAGATTCACATGCAAGACTTCGACACCCCCGAAGAAGAGACGCTGCGCGCCCTCGACGACTTGGTGCGGCAAGGCAAGGTGCTCTACATCGGCGCCAGCAACTACGCCGCCTACCGCCTGACCGACAGCCTGTGGACGAGCCGCGTGGAGCATCTCAGCCGCTTCATTTCGCTGCAAATGCAATACAGCCTCGTGGTGCGCGACCTGGAACGCGAGCACGTGCCCGTGTGCCGCAAGTTCGGCGTGGGCATCATTCCGTGGTCGCCGCTGGCGGCGGGATTTTTGAGCGGCAAATACCAGAAGGGTCAGGGGGCCCCCGCGGGCTCGCGCATGGAGACCTGGAAAGACCGCTACGCGAGCTTCGACAAAGAGCGAAACTGGCGCATTTTGGACGCGGTTCGCGCGGTAGCGAAGGAGCACGAGACCAGCGAGGCCGCGGTGTCCTTGGCCTGGCTGCTGCAAAAGCCGGCGGTCAGCTCCGTCATTTTCGGCGCGCGCACGGTGGCGCAGCTCGACGACAACCTGAAGACCGTGGGGCTTACCTTGACGCCGACCCAAATGAAGGCGCTCGACGACGCCAGCGCGTTCGAGCTGCACTACCCCTACGACTTCATGGGTAGGATTCAGCCCCGCTGGTAGGGAGATTGAGGCTGCGCATCGCAGTCGCAGCGTCGAGCGCACGCTCCGCCTTAGCCCGCCGCGACGCGGCGCCGCTCCCCGTCAACCCATAGGACAAGCTCGCTCGGCCCCTGCTCGGCCACCACACCGGGCGCCTGGTACTCTTCTTCGCGAGAAAAGTGGGCGCTGCCGGCGGCGTAGACGTAGCCCCGAAACACCCTCCCCGTCTCCACGGCAAGCTCTTCGGTCGCCCCGCAGCACGACGCTTTGCAAGAGAGCACTCCTAGCCGTGGCGCGTAGCGAAATCCCGCGGCGAGGAGGCCTCGCACGCAGAAGGTCCCGGCGCAAAACACACACGTTATCGGGGTGTCCAGGTCCACCTCAGCAGGGTCGCACCGCTTGGCGCCGCCGTCCACTGTCGGCGCAGGACGCCCGCCGCCCTTGGCTCGGGCCTATTTGGCCCGCAAATCGCGGACCCGCACGGCCTTGCCTTGGGAGCGCGGGATCGAGCCCGGAGACAGCACCACGCAGGTGGCCGTCACGCCCACGCGCCCCTTGATCGCCTCGCTCACCTTCCCTCCGAGGGCCTCGTAGCGCGAGACCGGGAGGTCGGCTGCGGCCTCCACCTCGATCGTCAACGTGTCGAGCGCACCTTCCCGCTGCACCACCAAGACGTAGTGCGGCGCGACGTCGGTCTGACCGACCAACGCTGCCTCGATCTGCGATGGAAACACGTTGACCCCGCGCACGATCAACATATCGTCGTTGCGCCCCAACACCCGCAGAATGCGCAGGTGGCTGCGACCGCAGGGGCAGGGCTCGTCGCAGAGGCGCGTGAGGTCCCGCGTGCGGTAGCGCAACATGGGTTGGGCCTCCTTCGCGAGGGTGGTGATGACGAGCTCCCCCACCTCGCCCATGGGTAGGGGCTCCCCCGTGTCCGAGTCAATCACCTCGAAGTAGAACGCGTCTTCCCAGCCGTGCAGGCCCGCGCGCTCTTGACACTCGACGGCCACGCCGGGCCCCAGGATCTCGGACAGACCGTACATGTCGAAGGCGCGGATGCCCAGGCGCTGGTCGAGCTCGGCGCGCATCGCCTCGGACCAGGGCTCGGCCCCGAACATGCCAATTTCCAGCGGCAAATCGGCCATCTTTACGCCTTCCTTCTCTGCCACCTCGGCGATGGCCAGGGCGTAGGAAGGTGTCGCGAACAGGGCCCGCGCGCCGAGATCGCGCAAGAGCAACACCTGCCGCTCGGTCATCCCGGACGACGCCGGGACCACCGTGCAACCCAGGCGTTCGGCGCCCATGTGGAAGCCCAGGCCCCCGGTGAACAGGCCGTGCCCGTAGGCGTTGTGCACCAAGTCGCCGGGGCGGAGCCCCGTGCAGGCGAGCGACCTTGCCATCAGGTCGGACCAGGTGTCCAGATCGCCCCGCGTGTAGCCGACGATGGTGGGCTTGCCCGTGGTGCCGGAGGACGCATGAATGCGCGCGATTTCGGCCTGCGGAACCGCGAACATGCCAAACGGGTAGGCGGCGCGCAGGTGCTCCTTGGTGGTGAACGGCAGGCGGCGCAGGTCGTCGAAGCCGCGCACGTCGTCGGGGGTCACCCTTGCTGCGTCGAGGGCCGCGCGGTGATGAGGGACGTGACGGTAGGCGTGGTCGACGTTGCGCCGCAGCGCCGCGAGCTGGAGAGCGCGAAGGTCCTGCCTCGGCAACGCCTCGGCGGCGTGGATCACAGCCCCTGCTTCCGGAGCTCCGGCGCGATGACGTCCCGCGCGACGATGGCCGAGAACTTCCGGGCGCCGTCGAGGTGCATGTGGTCGGGGTCGAGGTAGTCTTCCGAAGAGAGGCCCAGCTCGATGGCCGTCTTGTCGAACAAGACGACATCGTTCTTCCTGGCGTACTCGCGGATGAAGGCTTTGTAGTCCTGGTAAGGTTTCGTCTGCGCGAAGCGCTCGAAGAAGTCGGGCAGAAGCGGGTTTTCGAAGAGGATGATCTGGATATTCCGGCGCTTGCCCTCGGCCAAGATGTTGTCGAGCGCGAGCACCGCGGGGCCGTCGAAGCGGGCCCCTTCGACGAGCTCGCCTTGAGCCTTGAGCACGGCGTCGATGATCTCCCACTTGTCCGGCTTGTCCACCCAGCGGGTAGCGCGGATGCCCTCACGCCAGTGGCTGCCGCGCTTGTTGATGACCTCGTCGACCGACTGCTTGTAGGGCGAGATGTAGGGGCTGTTGCCGAAGAAAAGCTCCAGGGACGTCATGCCGCGGCAGAAGCCGTAGGCAACGGCCTCGAACTCCTCGTCGTTGCTGATCCACGGCACGGCGCGCAACAGGTGAGCTTGGCTGGCGTAGTAGCGGTAGTAGGTGACGGCCGCCTTCGAGTTCTGGAAAACATCCTGGAGGGAGACCGAGACCGCGACGATCTTCGGCTTGTGCGCGTCTTGAATGACGTTCTTGACGACCTCCTCGCTGACGAGGGCGTTGGCGTTGGGCAGGCCCGCCGCGTAGACCCCTACCTTGTGGCCGAGGACAGACGACAGCTCTTCCTGGAGGGTAGGCGCGTTGATGCCCTGTTCGGTGCGCGACGAGCCGAGGAAGATGACGTCGCCGTCGTCGAGGTAGCGCTGCATGACGTACAGCCGCACGGCCGCCGTGTTGATGCCGCGTTGCCAGAAGCGAAGGCCCGTCTCTTCGGCCACGACGTTGCTGAGGATGAGCACGAGCGCACAGACGATCGACATTTGTGCGTATTTGCTTTTGAGGATCTTGCCAATCATAAGAACCTCTCAGAACTGGAAGTAGACGAAGGGCCGAAGTTGATTCTGGAGCAGCGCGATGATGCCGAACAGCACCGCCACCACCACACCCTGGATCCAGCCCGGCGCCCGCACCCAGCGCTTCGACGCCGCGTGATCGACGCTCGCGGGCAGAGCCTGCGTGAACCATGCAAACCCGAGGACCAGCGCGCCCTCCATCTCCACGAGGTGCATGCCCTCGGAGAAGGGCTTGTTCCACAGGATCTGCAGGCATTGGTAGGTGCCCGCCATGGACCCGGCACGGAACAGGTACATGGCGAAGACCATGTAGTTGAGCGTGAAGAGGAAGCCTATGATTGACGCGAAGACGCCCATCTTCTCGCCCCTACGATCCCACCCGGTGCTCTTGCGAATGAGCCCCTGACCACCGACGAACAGGCCGTGCCAGACGCCGAAGAGCACATAGCCCCAGGCCGCGCCGTGCCAGAAGCCGCACACCGTGAAGGTGACCAGCGTGGCCCAAAACACCCGCCAGGGGTTGTTCGAGCCCTTGCGCACGGGCAGATACAGGTAGTCCCGTAAGAAGGTCGTGAGGGTCAGGTGCCATCTCCGCCAGAAATCGGCCGGCGTGGTGGCGAACATGGGCCGGTTGAAGTTCTCCGGAATATCGAAGCCCATCATTTTGGCGGAGCCGATAGCGATGTCGCTGTAGCCCGAAAAGTCGCCGTAGACCTGGATATGGAAGGCGATACCGGCCAGGTAGACGTCGAGCGCGGACGCGTGATCGAGGTCAGAAAATACAGGATCGGCGACGAGCTGTCCGACGTAGTCGCCGATGATGATCTTCTTCATCATGCCGCGCAAGATGCGGTAGAGCCCCTCGCTGACCTCGTCTTCTTTGTACTGAAAATCCCGCTCGAACTGCGGCAGGAACTCGGCGGCGCGCACGATGGGACCGGCGACGAGCTGGGGGAAGTAGGCCACGAACAGCGCGAACTCCATCTGGCTCTCGGAGCGCTTGAGCTGCTTCTTGTAGATGTCGAGCGCGTAGCTGAGCGTCTGGAACGAATAGAAGGAGATACCCGGTGGCAGCGCGATGCGCAGGTAGGTGAGCTGGTACATCACCCCCGCTTGATCGAGGCCCCAATTGACGTTCGTCGCGAAGAAGTCGTAGTACTTGAAGAACGCCAGGGTGCCGAGGTTGCCGACGATGGAGATGGCCAGGAGCAGCTTGCGCTTGCGTGGGTCTTCGGTTTTTACGAGCCGCGCGCCGACGTTGTAGTCGAGGATGGTGGAGGCGACGAGCAACAGGCCGAAGATGGGCTGCCACCAGCAATAGAAAATGTAGCTGGTGATGAGCAGGAAGATGTGGCGCGGTACGCGGTACTTCTTGTCGCGGAGGGCCCAGAAGACCGCGAAGTTGACGAACATGAAAACCGCGAAGACGGGGCTTGAAAAATTCATGGTCCGTTAAGCGCTGCTGCGGTCTTCGCCGGTGCTTCCAGGTGGGTGGTGTTTGTTAATAAAGCTTGTCGGGCTGCTCGAGGGCCCGAATGACGGTCAACAAGAAGCGCGACGCGTCCGAGCCATCGAGGGCGCGGTGGTCAAAGCTGACGGTGAGGTTGGCGCGCTTGCGCACGTGGATGCCGCCGTTGATGACCACCGCGCGGTCTTCCACGCGGTGCAGGCCGACGATGGCCACCTGCGGGACGTGCAGGAGGGGCGTGGCGAAGAGGTTCGCGAAGCGGCCGGCGCTGGTGATCGTGATGGTGCCTCCCCGCGTTTGGCTGGGGGCCAGGGTGCGGTTGCGCGTCGCTTCGGCGAGGGCCGCGATGCCGTCGTGCATAGCGTCGATGCCCAGGGTCTCGGCGCTCTCCAAGATCGGGACGAGCAGCCCCGCCTCGGTCTGAACGGCGATGCCGACATTGACCCGGTCGTACACCACGAGCTCGTCGCGCTCGGCGTGCAACATGGCGTTGATGCGCGGGATGGCCTTGACGCCGAGCACCATGGCTCGGACAACGTAGGGAAGGTAGGTGTGGCCGCGGGACTTGCGCAGCTCGTCGAGGGCGGTGAAATCGGCCTCGTCCGCCACGGTGACCGTGGGCACCTGGGCCGCGCGGATCATGTGCTGGGCGGTCGCGGCGCGCACGCCGCTCAGCGAAATGCGCTCGCGCACGCCGGCTTCGCCCCTGTCGGCCAGCTTCTCGAGGCGGGCGGCCTCGTGCTCGCGGGCCTGCAGCACGGCGCGCACGTCGTCTTCGGTGATGCGCCCGCCGGCGCCCGTACCGGTGACCTCCGCCAGGTCGACGCCGTGGTCGGCGGCCATGCGACGCACCATGGGCGTCGCTTGGAAGTTCTCGTTGCGGACCTTCGGCCGGTCGAGGGAAGGCGCGGGCACGTCAGACACGGCCGCGGCAGGTGCAGGGGCGGAGGTGACGGCGACCGCCGGCTTGATGACGTTTTCGAAAATGGGAGGCTTGGGCATGGGCCGGTCTTCGCCGGCCACCGTCTCGATTTCGATCAGCGTGGCGCCGACCTCGATCAGGTCGCCCTGCTTGCCCGCCAGCCGTCGGACCAACCCGCCCACCGGGAAGGGGATCTCCACGGTGGCCTTGATGGTAGCCACCTCGACCATCGGCGCGTCTTCCGCGACGGACTGCCCCTCTTCGACGAGCCAGCGGACAATCTCGGCCTCGGTGACCCCCTCGCCCAAATCAGGCAGTTTGAAATCGATGATCACTCGGCTTCTCCAGCTCAGGAAGAAAGGGCGATGCGGGCCGTGGCCACGATGCGGTCGACGCTGGGTCGTTGGTGCTCTTCGGCACGCCAGAACGGAAAGGGCACGTTGTAACCGGTGGCGCGCAAGACCGGGCCCTTCAGGTCGTAGATGCATTTCTCCGCGAATAGCGCGGCGATTTCGCTGGAGACCGACATGGCGCGCTGGGCCTCTTGCACGACCAACGCGCGGCCCGTGGCGCGCGCGGCCTCGCACAGGGTGGCCTCGTCGAGGGGAGACAACGAGCGCACGTCCACCAGGTAGACGCTGACCCCTTCGGCTTCCAGGCGGGCCACGGCTTGCTCGGCCACGGGGATCATCGCGCCCCACGCGAAGATGGTAAGATCCTTACCTTTCTTGACGACGCGCGCGGTGTCCAGGGGGGTCAGGTGGTCGCCCTCGGGCACCTCGCCCTTGACGGCATGGTAGATTTTCTTCGGCTCCATGAACACGACCGGGTCGTTGTTGCGGATGGCCGAAGAAAGCAGGCCGCGCGCGTCGGCGGGGGTGGAGGGCACCACCACGCGCAGGCCGGGGGTGTGGCAGTAATAAGCCTCGGGGGACTCTTCGTGGAGCTCGGGCGCCTTGACACCGCCGCCGTAGGGCATGCGCAGCACCATCGACATGCCAAGCTGACCCAACGAGCGCCACCTGTAGCGCGCCATATGGGAGATCATCTGGTCGAGGGCCGGGTAGCTGAACGACTCGAACTGCATCTCGCAGATGGGCCGCATGCCGGTAAGGCAGAGCCCCACCGCGGTGCCCACGATGCCTGACTCGGACAGCGGGGTGTCTACCACGCGCGCTTCGCCGTACCGCTTGTACAGGCCGTCGGTGGCGCGGAAGACGCCGCCGGACTTGCCCACGTCTTCCCCCATCACGAGCACGCGGGAGTCGCGCTCCATCTCGTGGTGGAGGGCGAGGTTCACGGCTTCCAGGATGCTGAGGTTGGCCATGGTCAATCGGGCTTCAGAGTGGCACGCAAGGCGGACAGATCCGCCGCGTATTCGGGCAAGGGCTCTTCGTAGACATGGTCGAAGAGGATGCTGGGATCGGGATCCGGCGCGGACTCGGCCTCGGCGATGGCGCGCGCCATGATGTCGAGGGCGGCGGCTTTCATGGGCGCGATCTGCTCATCGGTGATGAGGCCATGACGCTTCAAGTAGCGCTCGTAGCGGCCCAAACACTCGTTTTTGCGGGCCTCGGCGCCTTGCACGTCGTCGCGGTAGCGGGTCGTGTCGTCGGCCGTGGCATGCAGCGTGGGACGGTAGAGCAAAGCCTCGATCAGGGTAGGACCTTCCCCTCTTCGCCCGCGCTCCGCGGCCTCGTAGACGGCCTGGTAGACGGCAAGGACGTCGGTGCCGTCGACCTGGACACCAGGAATTCCGTAGCCGACGGCCTTGTCGGCGATGCACTTGGCGTGGGTCTGCTTGTGGAAGGGCGTGGTGATCGCCCACTGGTTGTTGCTGCACAGGTAGATGACGGGAAGGCCCAAAACTCCGCCGAAATTGAGGCCTTCGTGGAAGTCGCCCTCGGAGGTCGCGCCGTCGCCGAAGATGGCCAAGGCCACGGTGTTGCGCCCTTGCAAGCGCTCCCCCCAGGCGACGCCAGCGGCGTGGGGGATGTGGGAGCCGACGGGCACGCTGAGCAGGCCCATCTTGTACTTCTGCGGGTTCCAATAGCCATTCGGGTGACCACGCACCCAGTCGATGGGCATGTGGACCGGCATCCCCCGCAGGATTCCAATCGCGATCTCGCGGTAAGACGGCAGGATCCAGTCGTCGTCGCGGATGGCCGACGCGCTCCCCACCTGGATGGCCTCATGGCCCCAAAAAAGAGCGTAGGTGCCGATTCGACCGTGTCGCTGGTAGATGAGCGAACGCTCGTCGTAGGTTCGGAGTAGCACCATGCGGCGGAACAGCTCCACCGCAAGCTCGGGGCTAATCATGGAAGGGAGGGGGGCGTCGGTCGTCTCGTCTTCACCGATGATCCGACGCTGAGCGGAGCTCGTAGCGTCCTGCATGGAAACCGGGACCCTAGTCGGACCAAAAGCTAGGTGTCAAGCGCGGAGACAGCACGGAAAGCTTATGAAAACCGCGCTTAGCTTTTCGGGCGGCCCTCCCAAACGCCGGGCTCGGGCTTCGCCCTCCGCGCGGCTTGGGGCAGTAGGCGCAGGCCCGCGGGGACCACGAACAGCGCCAACGCCAACCCGACGACGCTTCCCAGCGCGCCCACCGCGCCCAAGTGGCGGAGGCCGTCGAAATCGCAGAAAACAAGGGCGAAAAAGCCCGCCGCCGTGGTCAGCCCGGTGGCCGCGACCATGGGGCCTTCGTGGGACAACGCCTCGCGCGCGACATCCCTCCCCTCCGCCTCGCGCACGCGGTGCAGCAAGAACATGCCCTCGTCGACGGTAATGCCAATCAGCACGGGGATCACGAGCGCGCTGTAGGCGTGGATGGGGACATCCAGGATCTTCGTGCCAAGCAGCACGATGGCCACCTCCGCGACGACCACGAGGGCCGCCAAGAATACGTCGCGTGCCCTGCGCAGGGAGACGAACAGCACGGCGATGACAAGGGCCGTGGCGACCGCGCCAATGCGGGGCAAATCGCGGGTCAACGAGGCGTGGAGCGCCCCCTCCAAGCGCGCGTAGCCGGTGATCAGGGCCGCCGGATCCGCCTCCAAAACGGCCTTTTCGATGGCGGTCGCGGCGGCCGCGCCGGGGGCGGGCTGGACGTACACGGCGACCATCGCGTCGCCGCCGTCCTCGCCCAGGTAGCGGGCCAACAGGATGCCCACGCCGCTGTCGCGGAGGTCGTCGCTGTGCACGAGCGCGTGGGAGGGAGCGCGCATGGCGGCGAGGACCCCCCGGAAACGACCGGGGCTGAAGCCCGTTTCGGCCAGAGCGCGCGCCAGATCGTCGGCTTTTGCCGGCAAATCGAGGGCATCGCGAGCGGCAAGCCGGGCCCTCTGGGTGGCCTCCGCGGGGACCCACGCGCTGAGCGCGTCGACCGACTCGACGACGTCGGGCATGCGTGTGAGCCGCTCGACGACGGCGTCCGCGCGCCGTTGGGCGACCTGCCGGTCAGCATCGGCGAACAGCACGACCCATTGCCCTTCGGCCCCGCCAAAGGCTGAAAACAAGCGTTTTTGCACCACGAGAGGCTCCATGCCGTCGGGGCGGATGGCCACCACCGAGGGCGAGAGGCCCGGGCCAAGGCCAGCGACGACCAGGGCGATCGGCGCGAGCGCGAGCAGGGTGACGACGAGGGCGCGGGGGCGCGTCGCCGTGAGGTCGGCGACGAGGCCGGTCCAACGCGGTGGCGGCTTGGTGTCGACGGAGCGCCGCTCGAGCCAGGCGCCGAGCGGCGGCGTCACCTCCAAAATGGCGACCGCGGTGAGCAGCTCGCCCGCGCCACAAAGGATGCCGAGCTGCCGAACCGCGGCGATCTCCGACAAACCCAGGGCTCCGAAGGCGGCCGCGGCAGTGAGCGCCGCCAGCAGGACGGGCCGCGCCATGCGGCGGCGCGCGGCCAGGGCGGCATCGTTTGAGCTCAAACCATTTCGCCGACCTTCGAGCAGGGCGCCGTAAACGTGGACCCCGGTGTCCACGCCGACCCCGACCACCACCGACATGAACGCGACCGCGATGGCCGACAAGCCGCCGGGCAGCAGCGACGCCAAGGCGGCTGTCCACAGCGAGCCGAGGACCAAGGGGGGCATCACCGCCAAAAGTGCCCGCAGGCGCCGGAAGGTCAGCACGAACGCGAGCGACGCGAGGACCATCGACAGGACGCCCGAGGTCGCGAAATCGCCCCGTAACATGGCCTCGGTCGCGGCGGCGATGGCGTGACCGCCGGTGAGGCCGAGGCGAATGCCGGGGTGGGCCCTTCGGACCTCTTGGAGCACCCCCTCCGCGTCCTCCACGAAGGCCTTCGCGTCGGCCGAGACCAGGGCCTTTCCGCGGGCCTCGACCAAAACCATCGCCGCGCGGCCGTCGTCCGTCGCGAAGGCGCCGTCGGCCTGGGGTCGAAGGCCGCCGCGACGGGAGCCCTCCGCCAGGGCTTGTCCGAGACGCAGGGGGTCCTGCGCGAGGGTCTCGGACAGCGCGGAGGCGCCCGGACCGAGCAACATGCGGCGCGAATCGGCGAGGCGCGCGCGCATGGGCCCGGGCGTGAGCAACGTCGCGAGCCGCTCGAAGGTGGTGGCGTCGGCGTGGCGGAAGGTGAGCCAAGGGTCGAGCGTGCGGCCCTCGTCGATGCGGTCGGCGGCGGCGAGCACCGAGGGCTTTGTGCGAAGCGCGGCGGTGATTTCGCGGGCCGCGAGCTCAACCTGGGTCGGGTCGTCGCCCTCCACGAGCACTACCGCCAGGTCCGTCCCCCCAAAGGCAGCGACGTAGCGGCGGAGCGCCGCCGCTTCGCCCTCGTCCGGCAGCAGGGCCGCGATGTTGGGCTCCAAACGGAGCTGAAACGCGACGAGCACCGCCCCCACCAGGGTGACCACGGCGAGCAGCAGCAGGCGCAAGCGGGAGCTCGAAAGGCCCATGCTCAGTCGGTCGCGCAGGCGCTGTGCAGCGGAGCCCCCGCGGCGCAATGAAATGCCGCGGAAAACGGGGCGAGGGACGAGACTACGGCGTTGACGCGCTGGGCGGTCGCGGCGGCGGAGCCGTCGCGCGCGACGCGGCAAGAGGTCTGCGCGTAGGCCAGCAGGAGCTGCTGGGTCTCATCGAAGCCATCCGCCACGATCAGCTCGGCCGCCCCTTCGCGGAGCCTCTTGTACGTCGCCACGACGACCGACAGGGCCTCGCGCTCACGGTCAACCTGGGTGTTGGCCACACCGCCTCCGAGGGCCACGAAGCGCTCGCTGGCGCAGGCGTTGGGGAACATGGATCCTTTGGGATCCATTGCCAGCAAAAGGCCCTGCGCCAACCTGGTCCCGAGCCCTCCCGCGTTGGCAGCGAGGGGGACCTTGGGATCGAACAGCGGCGCCTCCAGCGCGATCCCTGGGACCACGAGCTGGTGCCCCTCGGGGTCGTACGAGACGAACGGTGAAAATGCGCCCGGGGGCCAAACGTCGTGGTTGGGCTCGGCCCCGATGCGCGCGAGGAGGCGTTGGCTCGCGCCTTCGCGGGCCGCCACCACGTAGTCGCCAAAGCTCGGCCCCGCGGGGGCCCCGTCGTCCTCCGCGCCCCGCCCCGCGTGGCCCACGAACAAGCCGATGCTCTGCAGGCGGTTCTTGGCGACCGAGCGCTGCGCGTCGTCGCCCACGCCACCACGCCCGCCCAGGGTGCGGCCGATCTCGGCGATGAAGCGCGTGACCTGGGCGACCCGCTCGCCCTCCGGGCGATGGCTCAAGAGCGCCTCGTCGGTGAGGGCCGCGAGGGTCTCGTTGGTGGCGTCGAGGCATTGCTCTTTGCGAGGGGCGCCCGCCGCGGCTGCGCGGCGAAACACCTTCGGGAGCACGGGCGCAAGCTCGTCGATGAGCTGAAACGCGAGGTAGGTCTGCCAGGGGGCCCCGCGAAGCAACGGCGTGGCCGCGCGCAGGCCGTCCAAAACCCGTGGATCGCCCACGTAAACCTGTCGTACGGCGGGTGCGCCCAGGGCACGAAGGTAGTCGTCCCACGCGAAGCGGGGCGCGCCGCTTTCAAGCTCGGCTCGGCTGAAATGCCGCGGCGTCGAAGGGGGCGCAAGCAGCGCTCGGGCGAGGGCCGTCTCCACCGCCAGGACGTCGATGGCCGCCTGTTTTGCGGCCTTGTCCGATAGCCCCGCGGCTCCCATGGTGCGCTCGATGTGGGCGGCCAGCTCTTGGCGCCGACGCTCGGCCTCGGGCGCAGCGTCGACGTAGCCCGAGGGTGCGCCCAAGCTCAACCTGGGTGGCAGCAACGACAGGGTTTGGCGCGCAGAATCGGCCTCGTGGGCGACGCCCCAGCGAAACAGCGCGCCGACCTGCACGCGGTGCAGCTCGGCGAGAGCGCGCGCGCCGGCCCGCTCATCCTTGGCACGGAGTGCTTGTGTGAGCCGCGGAAAGACCGGTCGGAGGCCGCGCTCTTCGATGCCGTCCTCGTCGAGACATGCCGCAAAGAAACCAGCGAGCCGCTTCGTCACGGCGTCTTTTGGCGCCGCCGCCTGGGGCTCGACGACGCTGAGCAACGCCGCGCGGCGTCGTTCGAGGAGCAAGCTCTCCGCCCTGGCGCGCGCAATTTCGTAGTCGGCAAGCTTCGTATCGCGGCTAAACCCGCCGCAAGAAAACGCGTAGAAATCCGCGCAAGGATCGAGCGCGCGGTCCATCGTGGCGGCGTCGATCCCCACATCCGCGAGGCTCAGCTCCGTGACGAGCGGCCCTGCGTTCGTGGGACCCCCAAGGGTTGGCGGCGGCACGCCTTGGCTCGTGAGCGGCGGGTGCCCGCCACATCCAACCAGGGCCGCAAAGAGCGCAACGAGCGAGCCCCTCGAGCCGCTGGAAAGGTGGCGACGGTGGGTCGACTCTCGACGGGCAGCACGGGGCGACATCGCTGGCGTTCGTACCATGAAAGCCGGGCCGGCCGGGCGGCTACACCTCGCCGCGCTCGTCACGCATCCCCCCAACCGCGCGGTAGGCGCGTGCGACGCCGGCCGCGATCGTCGCGCGCCCCCTCGGGGACTGGGGCGCCATCTCTTCGAGCCGCCCAGGAGCGCGCCGTTCGAGCATCGCCAGCGCCTCGCACACGCTCGAAGGCACGGCCCCGCGGCCCGCCACGAGGGCGTCGACCGCGCTTGCCACGAGGGCCGCCGAGCGCGGCCTGTCCAACCTTTCGAGCAGCAACCAAATCACCAACGCCTCGGGCCGCTCGGCCCTGCGCCGGGCGGCCCACGCCAGCAGCGGCAGCACTCCATTCGGCCCTTCCACCGCCGCCCGCGCCTCGGCCCCCGCCGCGAGAGCCACGCCGTCATCCACGGCGATTCGTCCGGCCTCAAAGCGTTTTGCGATTTCCTCGCCGGTCAGGTGACCCACGGCAAGGGCGATTCCCAGCTCGATCTCGCTCATCACGCGCGTCGTCCAGCCCTCGACCTTGGCCACGCGCGCGCGGTTTTCGGCCTGCGCCGCCGAGAGCGCCCCGGCATTTTGGCGCAGCACGCGCGCCAAGAGCCCCCCCGACAGCCTGCCCTTCCACGACGGCATGGCCGCCAGCACGTAGCGCACACGGCGCGAGTCGAGGGCCACCACGGCGAGGGCCGCGCGGGCCCCCACGTTGGCTCTTCCGGTCGCCGCGAGGACGGCCCGCTCCAACACGTCGAGGGGCCGCGCCGATGGCTCCAAATCCAGCTCGTCTTCCGGCAAATCGTCGGCCCTCTTCTTCGGCGGCGAGACACGCGCCGCAAGCTCCTTGGCGACGTTCTCATCGATGCCCGGGTCGGCCCACGCGAGCTCCACGAGGGCCGCCGGAACCAGGGGCAGCTCGCGTCCCACGTTGGCCAACCTGCGCAGCAGCGCCGTCCCCGGACGCGCTTTGCGACCCAGCACGAGCCGCTCGCCGAGCAGCGCGCCACAACCCAAATCCCCTACCATTTCCCTGGGATCGAGCATATCGCAGGGGGCCAAGCCGTCGGCCGCCCACACCGCGAGGCGCGCCTTTCCGGTCACGCCGCCCGGATCCCGCGCGGTGCGCGACAGGGTCTTCAGGGCCTCGTAGGTCAGCGCCGGGAGCTCCTCGGGATCGAGCTCTTCGGGGGCCCCCCGCGCATGGGGGCGGCGCAGCGACAGCCCGGCCGCGAGGGCCGCCGACAGGTGCCCCACGCCTCCCCCCAAAATGCCGCCGATCAGCGCCGAAACGTCGGCCCTCGGCAGGACCTGTGCGGCCCAAATCAGGCCCAGCGGATCGAGCCGCTCGGGAGCCGTGGCAAGGGCCCGCGCGACATCCGGCGCGAGCACACCGCCCGTCGAAAAACAGCGCAGCGCCGCGGCAAATCGCGCGGTATCCACGATCCGCTCGCCCTCCCCCAGCTCGCCATGCGCCGACAGGGCGCCCTCGGCGCGAGCCCGCACCTCGAGGGCCGGATCGTGCTCCGCGAGCCGTTTTCGAGCGGCTTCCGCGAAGCGATTGGAGGCCAGGGCGCGGCGCACGCGGCGCGCGGGATCCTGCGCCAGCGCGTCGATCATCACCCCCTCGCGGGTCAGCCGCGCGGCCGCTTCGCGTCGCAGCTCATCGTCGCCAAAGGCCCATTCTTCGAGCACCAACGGAGGCACACATGAAGGCTCGATCAGCGCCAACCACAGCCTATCGTGGAGCGGCGACGCCGCGGGCGAGTCCACCGCCGCGCAGATCGCCGTCAACGTAGCGCGCGGGTGGGCCGCCGCTGCCAGCACAAAAAACGGCTCTTGCGCGTGGCGAGCAAGAACCTCGTCTCGGACAACACCGTCGCTCTTCGGGTGCGCGATGAGCAGTTTGTCAAGCTCTTCATCGGCGGGCGGCTCGGGCTCGGCGCGCCTGTCGCGCAGCCGCACGGCCTCCGCGTCGTGCCCCACATCGCGCCCTTCCCGCGCGATCCGCGCTGCGATAACCGACAGGGCCTCGGCGCCTACGGCGCGGCAGCGCGCCAACGAGAACAGCACCTGGACGGTTCCCTCCTCGGCGAGGGCCACGTTCAGCATCGGCGCGTTGGTCTCGGGGGCCTTCGACAGCCGTTCGATGGTCGCGCGGTCGAGCATGGGACAGGGCGGTTATACCCACGAGCCGAGACAGTTGCACTGCGTCGCGGCCCTGAAACGTGTACCATGGCCCTGGTGAGGTGAGCTCATGGCTTCCGTTGGCTTGGCGCAAAACCCTATTTTTCGAGCACTTGTCGTGGGTCTTGTCGGGGGCGCCGTGGCCATGGCCTGCTCCGCCACGGCCGATCCCAACGAGTTCGATGACAGCTCGGACGCCTCGTCGGGCGCCGGCGGGGCGACCTCGACGACCGGCAGCGACGTCGGCGGCGGCTTCGCCACCAGCGTGACCACCGGGGCGGGAGGCGTCGCCAACATCTGCAAAGTGCAGGACGAGGGGCAAGACAACGTGCTGCCTACCTGCGAAGAAAAGGCGCCCGCCGAGTCGTTCACCCCGCAGATTCAATGGGAGTGGACCGGTCCCGCCTCCCAAGGTGGCTTCGCCAACGGCAGCTTCGCGACGCCCCTCGTAGGCAATTTCAACGACGACAACAACGACGGCGCCATCGACCTGTGCGACATCCCGGACGTGATTGTCTCGGTCATCGACACCCTCGACTTCGCGGGCCTGGGCCTTACCTCGAAGGGCACCCTGTACATGCTGCGCGGGGACACGGGCGCGCAAGAGCTGACCTTCCAGAGTCAGATCGACACCTTCGTGTACCCGGCCTTCGGCGACATCGACAACGACGGTCTGCCCGAGGTGATCGCGGCCGATCCCACGGGGCACATCATGGCCTTCGAGAACGACGGCTCGGTGAAATGGGTAGGTGACCTCGGTGGCTACCTGACCACCTTCTCGTCCGCCCAATGCACCACCGTCGCGATTTACGATCTGGACGGCGACGGCAACCCCGAAATCTTGATGGGTTGGGAGGTCTTCGACAACGCAGGGCACCGGCTGTGGGGAGATCCGACGAACGCCGCCGAGTTCGACGGCACCTACTGGTGTGTCACGCCCACCGCCGCCGATCTGGACGGCGATGGCAAGCTCGAGGTGCTGATGGGCCACGAGACCTTCCACGCCGACGGCAGCACCTACTGGAAGCTCCCTGGCTTTACGCCTGCCCACCCGCAGGTCGCCAACCTGGACGACGACCCCGAGCCCGAGGTGTTTTTGACCAACCAGGACGGCATCACGGTGGTGGAGCACAACGGCAGCATCAAGTTCGGCCCGGTCCGCCCGACCGACCCGAACCCGGCCCCCAATTGCTGGGGCAAGCCCGCCGTCGTGCACGACTTCGACGGCGACGGCAAGGCCGACATCGCCGCCGCCACCTGCTCCGACTACAGCGTGTACAAAGTCACGCCGAGCGGCGTCACCCCGACCTGGATCAACAACGTGCAGGACTTCAGCGGCCTAGCCACGGCTACGGCCTTCGATTTCTTGGGCGACGGGGTCGCCGAGGCCATCTACGCCGACGAGACCAACGCCTACGTGTTCGACGGCGTGACGGGGGAGACCAAGCTCAGCTCGCCGCGCCAGTCGGGCACCCTCATCGAGTATCCGGTCGTCGCCGACATCGACAACGACGGCTCGGCGGAGATTGTTTACGTGTCCAACTATCTGGACGGCACGAACGGCGTCACGGTCACCGTGCTGAAAGACGCCCAAGACCGCTGGATCCCCGCCCGCCGCATCTGGAATCAATATTCTTACCACGTGACCAACGTGCGCGAAGACGGCACCATCCCCAAGGTCATGAAGAAGAGCTGGCAGGCCACGAACACCTTCCGCACCAACTCGCAGATCTCCGTCTCCGGCGTGGACTGCAACCCCGAAGTGCCCAACTGACCATGACCCGACCTTACCTTTCCTTTGCGCTGAGCGCGTGTCTTCCGCTGCTCGCGCTCGGCTGCGGCGGCGACGACGCGACCACCTTTCCTTCCTCTTCTTCGACCACCAGCAGCGACGCCTCTTCGGGGGCCGGCGGCGCTGGGGGCACCGGCGGCGGCAGCGCCACCAGCTCGGCAACGACTACCGGCACGGGCGGCTCCGGCGCGGGGGGAAGCGCGGCCGAGTGCGACAACCTTGCCGCGGGTCCCTTCGATCCGGTGTTGGTCACCAGCTCGTTCAACGGCAGCGAGGACATCGCCTTCGATGGCAAGGGCCACATCGCCGGGAAGAAGGGCGCGGAGGTGGTGCTCATCGACGCGCAAGACCAGGTGACCAGCCTCGGCCCGCTTTCGGGCTCGGTCTACGGTCTGCGCTACGGCGTGGATGGCAATCTGTACGCGGCGATGCCGCAAACAGGCAAGCTCATCGCGCTCGCCCCCGACGGCACGGCCACCGACTACATCGAGGGCTTGGGCACGCCCAACGGCCTCTATCCCGATCTGGACGGCAACCTGTGGGTGACCGAGTTTGGCGCCAACGCGGTGACGCTGATCACGGCGGCGAAAGACGTCTCGCAGGTGGCGAGCGGCAGCACCGCCAGCGCTGCCAACGGCGTGGTGCTGGACGCCAACCACAATCGTCTGTACTACACCGAATACCAGGAGGGTCGGATTCGCCGGCTCGATCTGAACAACCCGGGCTCCATGGCCGAGGAGGTCGTTCAGATTTCAGGAGCCGCCCTCGACGGCCTGGTGCTCGACGCGTGTGGCAACATCTACGCGGTCGACCAGGGCAACTCCAAGTTGTACCGCGTGCGGGTCGACGCCGCGGGCGTGCCCACGGGGGCCCCCGAGCTGCTCGCCGACTTCCCGAAGAACGTCGCCAACGCCCAGTTTGGCGCGGGGCCCGGCTTCGACCCAAAGACGCTGTACGCCGCGGGCACCCCCGGGTCGGTGTACGCCGTGCCCGTGGGCGTCGCGGGGGCCCCGGTGGTCTTGCCACCGTAGGGCCTCGCGCGTCGCTTCAGGCGAAGCTCACCCCTTGTTGTAGTAGAAGCGCTCGTGCACGACCTTGCCGTCTTGCCATTTGCGCGCGGCCACCTGCTTCATCACGGTGCGCGCGCCGCCCTTGAAGGTCACGTCGAACACCCACTCCGAGAAGCTGTAATCGCCCTCCGCCGCCGACGCGCCGAGGGTCGCCCCGTGAAACTCCGCCACCGCCTCCAGGAACGCCAGCTCGCGGGCGCGATTGGCCACCTTACCAACGCAGGGCTCTTCGAAGTTCTCCACCATGACCACGTCGTCGGCGTACAGCTCCTCGAACGCCTCCATGATCTTACCGGCCAGGATCATCCCGTTGAGCTTGTCTTCCAGCGCGCGCGTACTCATGTTCGAGCTTCCTTTCACGGGTCTTTCGCGACCCCGGTGGTGTTTGGACGCGCGAACCATAACCCCCGGTCTTCCCCCTTGGAAGCCCTTGCCAGCGCAATTGAGCATTGCGTAGCAGCAACAATCGGAGCGCTGCCGCGTCGTTTGCGCAACAATTGAAATCCCCCCGTTGGGAGCCCATACGAGTCGACCTCTCTTGTTCGTGGATGACGCGCGCCGCGACGAGAACTGGCACGTATTCGTCGTCGAAGTCGAGAGCCTCGCGTCCGCGACCTGACCCATTCTGTCTCGGACAACGCCTCCCAGTCCTAGTCCAAAAGGGCACCGGCGAGCCGCAGCACGCTGGCGTTCTCCTCGACGTCTTCCAGGTAACCCCTACGCACCTCGGCGTCGTCGATCTTGAGGGCAATCCCCCGTACCCAGGCGCCGGCTGCGGCGATGGCAAGAGCCGCGCTCTCCGGCCGCCCCTGGGCCTCGCACAGGCGGTAGTGGGTCAGCGTCGCTTGCGGCAGGTAGTGGTGCCGTTCCGGTGCCGCGACCGCGCGCATGACCTTCTCGGAGATCGCCGCGGCCTCCTCGATCTTACCTCGACGAATCAGCACGTTCGTAAGCACGTCGCGGACCTTCGTCTTGAGCATGTAGGTGATGGGTAGCTCCAAGCAGGCGCGCACCTGCTCCTCGGCCAGATCGAGGTCGCCCAGGGACAAAGCCGCCGCCGCGAGCGCGTGACGCGCGAGCGGCACGCTCAACGGGATGAAGCGGTCAAGATGCTCGAAATGCTCGCTGGACAGGCCGAGCACGCGCTCCGCCTGCCCCGTCGCGATCCAGGCCCAGGCCAGGTTGACGCGGCCCCAGGCGGCCACGAAGGCGGCGCCGTTGCGCTCCATGAAGTCGATCCGGTCGGGCAAGGTCTCGACGATCTCCTTTGCGCGGCCGAGGGCGTTGTACGGCATGGCGAGCTCGATCTGCAGCATTTCGGAGGTGCGTCGATCCTCGAACGCGCGGCTGCGCGCGATGGCGCGCTCCCAGGCCTTCAGCGCGGCGAAGGGGTCGCTTTGTGTCCAGAGCAGGATCAACGTCCGCCCCCAGTCGACCCAAATTGCGGCCTCCTTTAGCTCGCTATCCGAGACAAGTGCGCCCAGCCGGGCGTCGATGGCCTGGGCCACGTCGCCGCGACCGATGACCGTCATGACGCGCATGGCCCAGCCGCAGCAGCGGGCAAAACCTTCCATTTCTTGGGGCGAGGGCGTGTGCTCGAACAGCTCGCGCACGTCCCGTTCGAGCTGGTCGAACTCGAACAAGCAGCCCCGTGTCCAGATGGCGAGGGACAGGGCCCGGTACCAGCTCCAGCTGCGGGGCGGGAGGTTGCTCTTGGCCTCGATCTGACAGGCGATGAGGTCGCGCATGCGGCCCATCCACACGAAGATCTCACCCTGTACACCGCGCAGCTCGCCGATGCGCGCCGGATCCTTGGTGTGCGTCAGGGCCCGCTCGCTGTGCGCTAACGCCGCGTGGGGATCGGCCGCGCTCAGCGCGCGCAGGGCGGCGCGGCTAAAGTAATGGTGCGCGCGTTCGCCTGCGGCGCCAGCCTCGAAGTGACACGCGAGCACGAGATCCGATGTCTCTCCGGCGTGCTCCAGCCACTCGGCCGCCAGGTGATGTCCGAGACAACGATCCTCCGGGGTCAGCGACGCGTAGGCCGCCTCGCGCACGAGCGCGTGACGAAATACGAACTCCCGGTGGTCGGCGAAGCGACCATAGCGCACGGGCTCGATCAGCTCTTGGTCGGTGAGCGCCTCCAGGCCGCTCGCGAGCCGCTCCGCGTCAAGCTCCTTGCCCAGCAGGGCCAACAGGCCTTGATACCAGAAGCGCTCCCCAAACACGCTCGCCGCCCGCGCGATGCGCCTCGTCGCCGGAGGGAGCCCAGCAATACGACTGTGCGCCATGGCAAGCAGCGTCGGCGGCAGCTCGAGGCCCTGTTTGGTCGAGCGGATCAGCTCTTCCAGGAAGAACGCGTTGCCCATCGCCAACGCCACGATGCGCTTCTTCGCGGCGGCGTCCACGTCGTCCGCGAGCACATTGTCCACGAGCTCGCGACTGGCCCGTTCGGAGAGCACCTCCAGCTTGAG
Organism: uncultured Polyangiaceae bacterium; assembly: GCA_964383995.1. Classification (GTDB taxonomy): domain Bacteria; phylum Myxococcota_A; class Polyangia; order Polyangiales; family Polyangiaceae; genus CAYLJT01. The sequence goes on along the minus strand of CAYLJT010000005.1, from coordinate 3,639 downwards.
CTCCGTGAGTCCCCGTTGGGCCCACAGCCTTGGAAAACGCTCGTGGACGCTTGGCCGGGCGAGGGCCATGATCATGAGCGGCAGGCGGCTGAGCTTCCGCAGCGTCGAGTCGAGGAACTTGACGCTCGCGAGATCTCCGTCGTGCAGGTCTTCCAGGATCAACAGCACGGGGCTTCTTTGGCAAGCCTCACCGACGAACGTCTCCCACGCGATCCGCAGCTCTTCGGCCATTTCGAAGGCGTCGCGGCGGCAACGTTGGAGCCCGGGGGAAGGCTCCTGTACGGGGATCCCCAAAAGATCGGCGAACAGCTCGTAGATGTGCTCCTGCTCCTCCGCTGGCAAGGTCTCCGCCAGGTGCTCTCGCAGGCGCTTCTCCTGCTCTCCCGCGGCCGCGCCAACGCGCAGCCCAGCCGCTGAGCGGACCAAGCCAGCGAGCAGCGAAAGGGCCGCGCCCGAGGCGACGCTGTCGGCCTGCGCCGACCAGATCGTAACCGCCTCGCGCCGTTCCCGCAGCAGCCGAACCAGCTCCAGGCGCAACCTTGACTTTCCTACCCCCGGATCTCCCGTGACCAACAGCGCCCTGGCCGCCGAGTCTTCCACGCAATGCTCGAAGCACCTCTCCAGCTCGCCAAGCTCGCGGCGCCTCCCCACGCAAGGGGTCGGCTCGCCGAGCAAGCGGCGTACGTCGAGCTGATCGTCGCGTTGGGGTCCGAGGAGCCAAGCGTCGTCGCTGCCCAGAATCTCGAAGCGCGCTTCCAAGAGCCGCGCCGTAACGGTGTCGACGGCCGTCTCCTGCCTGCCCAAATTGCGCTCGGATAGGAGGGTTGCCGCGCGTTCGATCAGCTCAGCGAAAGGAAGGTTGCCACCCGGCGCCTGGAGCCCTGTGACCAACGCCGCGGGCACATCCCAAATGTCACGGAGCGCCGTGAGGCAGCGGGCCGCACCGACAGCGAGCGCGGCCGCGGGGCCGTCTTTGAACACCGCCACGCGGGTGCCATCCGCGAGGCGCTCGGCCCGACCTCCATGCCGTCGCACCACCTCGACGCTGTTGCGGATATGCTTGCGCACGGCGGCCTTGGCGCCGGCTGGCTCGTCGAGCAGGGTGTCGTCGAGGGGGTCCGCTGGAGATTGGGCCAAGGCAAGATCGGCCGTCGCCGCTTCGCGAGCGATGAGCACCGTGACCCAGCGCAGCTCGGCCTCGGACAGCGCCACCACGGATCTACCCTTCGCGCCGCTCGGCACCGGCTCCGACGCGATAGCGTCCAGGCGAGCGATCACCGCCTCCGCCGAGAAAGGCCGCGCATCGGGCTCTTTTTGCAGCAGATCCTCGACGAGTGCCGCCACGCGAGGGTCAATGTCAGGGCGGAGCTGCGACAGCTCGGGTGGCTCGGCAAAGAGCACCTTGGCAAGGCATGCCCAGACGGTCGCCCCTTGGAAGGGAGCCTCGCCCGTCAACAGCTCGTAGAGCAGGCATCCCAAGGCAAACAGGTCCGCCCGGTGGTCGACCCGCGCCCCCCCGCGGGCCTGTTCCGGGGCCATGTACCCAGGGGTCCCGATGGTGACCCCGGTGCGCGTCAAGGCCTGCGATCCGGTACGAGCGATGCCAAAGTCGATTAGTTTGACATCCAACGATTCTGCCCGCGGGACTAGAAAGATGTTGCTGGGTTTGATGTCACGGTGGACAACGCCGCGTTCATGGGCGAGGGCCAAGCCGCCCAGGAGCTGGTGCACGAGGCGCAACACCTCGGCATCGCCGAGCCGCCCGCGCGCGATGCGCGTGGCGAGGCTCTCCCCTTCCAGCCACTCCATGACGAGGTAGGTGCCATGGACCGGATCGACCCCGTGCCCGAGGTAGCTCACGATAGCGGGGTGCCGCAGCGTCGAAAGAAGCTCGATTTCTCGACCCAAACGAATAGCCGTGGCGCTCCCCTCCACATCGAGCGCCAGCTTGAGGGCGACGGTCGCGCCGGTTTGCACATCCCGACAACGGCAGACCGTCCCCATGCCACCGCGCACCGTGGCCTCGATCCAATACCGCTGCTCAACGAGGGGCCCTGCCTCCTGAGTGTCGCCGTCGACGAGTTCACTCATAGCGCGCAGCATAGGGGAAAGGGGGATCGCATGAAAGCCCGTTGACGCGTCATGGTGCATGCTCCAGCGCCTCCACATTTGCCGGCTTTTCGGCCGCCTTTTCGTCGTTCACTGCCGGGTCGGCCCAACAATCGTTGGACTATCAACGAATTTTCGGACGACGACCTTCGCCGACGGGCCACGGCGTGCTCCTTGGTTCGAGGCGCGGCTCGCCTCCTCCATGCATCTCCCATGGGGCCGCCCGCCGCCCCCGTCGATGACACGCCATGACACGCGTCCCCATCCCGCGTTCGGCCCCCCTCGTCCGATCCCGCTCTTACCGATGCACGAGGCCCGCCTCGTCGCTGCCGAACAGGTGACCTCCAGGCGGCGCGTCGAGCACCGCGCGCATGGGACCTTGGCGGTAGGCGGGGCTCGGCGCCCAGCCCTCGGGGTCGGGCTCCCAACTGACCTGTCCCATGATGACCACCGGTTCCCCGGGCTCGAACACGCACTCGCGGTAGCGAAGTGACTTGTTGAACACCCAGCCTTGGCTCCGATGTCCATGCCGAGCAAGAAAAGCCTCCAAGCCTGGCGGCGCGTCGTTGAACGTGCCTGACCGCTGCTCGGAGTCCTTGACCCCGATCACCTTCATGCGCGCGGTCCGCACCAAGGCGCGGCCCGTACCGTCCTCGATCAGGAAGTCGACGGCGGCGACGTCACGGATGATTTCGACCCAACGTCCGCTCCGCCCGCTGCTCCTGTACTCTTCGACGATGGCCTCGTGGTAGACGCAAGGTCGGCCGGTCAGAGGGCCGTAGAGGATCCAGTTGCCCACGGGTCGAACCGAGCCCGCGACCTTCACCAAGGCCCCCATCGGCGCGTCGCGGATGGCCAAGCGAACCGCGCTCTTCAGCGCCTTGCGGATCTTGTACGCGTCGGAGTTGAGATAGCCCACGATGGCAAGGACGATCACGACGACGAAGACGATCAAGAACAGGATCGGCATGGGCTCATCATAACCGACCCGAACCGGAGTCGATAGACCGGCGTGGCCGGTAGCCGAGCCGACCTGACCGAACAACCGCCAACGCCGCACCACCCCTGGAAAACCTTGCGAACCCCACGAGCCCTGCGCTATGCCCAGGGGGCCATGGCACACGAAGTCGATTTCCAAACCGTCTCCACCACCGGTCTAGAGTCATCGCCCCAAGCCGCCGCCCTAGCCGGTCTGAGGGCCAACGAAGCGCGCTATTTCCGCAACAAGTACGACCACACTTTCACGGTCGAGCCCGCCAGCAAGGCCAAGAAGACGATCGCGTGGGTGCACGGCATCCTGGAGTCCGAGCGCAAGATCGTCATCCAGTCCCGCCCCTTGGAGGCCACCCTGTTCGAGGTCGAAGGTATTCGCTGGGCCTACGTGTTCTACGAGAGCGGCCTGTCGGTCAACGTGCTGTACACGCTGAGCGATGCGGGCAAGCGCGCGGTCGGCTTCAAGCTGTCCGATGGGATGGACGTCCCGGCCGAGCTGTCGGCGTTCAAGTTCGCCCGGCAGAAGTCGAAGCTCGC